>CAJQJT010000184.1 GCA_905478725.1 uncultured Pseudomonadales bacterium | reverse complement strand
GTGAGGCAAAAAGTCCGGCCCACGACGCAGGGTTACGCCAGTAGCCAGAACATCAAGAATCACCAGATGCACAATGCGCGAAGTCATGGGCATATATTCATCGGTATTTTCTGGCACCTCTACATCCAGAGTCACACTGCTCACCTGAGCCAGCGGCGAGTCCGGTGCGGTGAGGCCTATCACCGTTGAGCCATTGGCTCTGGCGATTTCGGCGATCTCGACCACCTCTTTGGTGCGCCCGGTATGGGAGATAAAAAAGAACACATCGCCAGTGCTGCCGGTGGACGCCAACATACGCTGCATTAACACATCGTCATGAAAAGACACGGGCAGGTTAAAGCGAAAGAATTTGTTCTCGGCATCTCTGGCCACCGAGCCCGAAGCCCCGACACCAAAAAAGTAAATCCGCTTAGCCTGAATCAACTTATCCACTACCTGATTGACACGACTGTGACTAATTTTGTCCCGCACCATGGCCAGGTTATTAATCGTGCCATCAAAAATCTTTGGTGTGTAGCTGCTCACTTCGTCATCCGGATCCACATTGCGATTAACAAAACGGACACCGCTGACCAAGGCTTTGGCTAACTTAAGTTTGAAATCGGGAAATCCCGCTGCATCGAAGCGCTTACAAAATCGGTTGACGCTGGGCTCGCTGACCTCGGCGGCCTTGGCTAGGGTAGCAATACTGGATCTAGTCGCACTATCTGGGTCCGCGAGAATTACCCGCGCCACCTTACTCTCAGACTTATTTAGATTCGGCAATTCATCAGAAATAATATTGATCAAATTTTGTGAATGCATAGCTATAAACCCTTTAGCTTTTCGTCTTGTTCCGTAATAGAGGGCGTCAGTTTAAGGTTTTTAGGCGCCAATGTCCGCTTTCAGCCAAAATTTGGTAATAATATTTCACCAGAAGCTCAAAAAAGACAGAAACAATCGCGAAAATACGTTCTTTTACCAACCTAAACAGGCTTATCATTGCCTAACAATTCATAAAAGCCTATAATTTACGTAAGTTTACTACATTTAAAGAGGCTCCATCATGTATAGAATCGCCATCAACGGTTTCGGTCGCATCGGCCGCAATATAGTCCGCGCCCTCTACGAACGCCCAGAGCTTCGCGAGCAGATCCAAATCGTCGCGATCAATGATCTCGGCAGCCTCGAAATTAACGCACACTTGCTCCAGTTCGACACAGTTCACGGGCGTTTCAACCAGCAGGTTGAAGTCACAGAGAATGCCATCGTCATTAATGGCGACGTGATCAACTGGTCTAGCGAACGCAACCCAACTGACCTGCCTTGGGCTGACTTAAATGTTGACCTAGTCTGTGAGTGCACAGGCGTATTTACTAGCCGCGAAAAAGCAGCCATGCATTTGCAAGCCGGCGCTAAGAAAGTAATTATTTCAGCACCTGGCGCAAACGCCGATGCGACTATTGTTTATGGCGTCAACGACCATGTTCTGGATGGCTCTCAAGAGATCATTTCAAACGCCTCTTGCACCACCAACTGCCTGGCACCTATGGTTCAGCCTCTTCAAGAGAGCATCGGTATCCTCAGCGGCTACATGACCACAGTTCACGCTTATACCAATGACCAGCAGCTCAGCGACGTCTGCCACTCAGATGTCTACCGCTCCAGATCAGCGACTCAATCGATGATCCCAACCAAGACCGGCGCAGCAGTTGCGATCGGCCTGGTACTGCCCGAACTAGCAGGCAAGCTCGACGGCCTAGCAGTGCGTGTTCCTACTATTAATGTATCCCTGGTTGACCTAACCTTTAATGCCGGTCGCGAAACAACCGTTGAAGAAGTCAACGGCCTACTCCTTAAAGCGTCTCAGGGATCGTTGGGCTCAGTGCTCTGCTACAACGACAAGCCGCTGGTTTCTGTTGACTTCAATCACACCCCTTTCTCCTGTAACTTTGACGCGACCCAAACCCGCGTCAATGGCTCACTGGTTAAAGTCATGGCCTGGTACGACAACGAGTGGGGCTTCTCCAATCGCATGCTCGACAACTCCTTAGTGCTACTTGCTAGTGCTGCGGAGCGAAAAGATGCCGCGTAGAACCAAAATTCTCGCCACACTGGGTCCAGCTACTCACGATGAAGCCGGTATTCGCGGGCTAATTTTAGCCGGCGTTAACGTCTTCCGTTTGAACTTCTCTCACGGCAGCGCCGCAGAGCACTCTATGCGTGCAGCGATGATTCGTGAGATTGCCCTCGAGTTAAAAATGCCCGTAGGCATTCTCTGCGATATGCAGGGTCCAAAAATTCGTATCGGTAGTTTTCTCAACGACATGAAAATCGACCTACTAGAAAACGACAACTTTGTTCTCAATAGTCAGATCGATGTTGATTCAGGCGATCAAAATGGCGTGCATATCGACAGCGACCTACTCAACGATATAGATGCTGGCGACACCCTGCTTCTCGACGATGGCAAAATGACCTTCATCGTCGAATCACGCAATCCTCACTCAGTCACCTGCCGTGTTATTCAGGGCGGTGTACTGTCGAGCAAAAAAGGCGTCAATAAATTCGGTGGCGGCCTCTCCGCTCCGGCGCTCACTGAAAAAGACAAAGCGGATATTAAAACCGCGGCCTCATTGAAGACTGATTATCTAGCCATCTCATTTGTGCGTTCGAGAGACGATATTGAAGAAACTCGTGAACTGCTGGTTGCAGCAGGCAGCGGCGCTCACATTATTGCCAAGATCGAACGCGCCGAAGCGATTACAGACGAATTTTTACCCGGTATTATCGCCAGCGCCGATGGCGTAATGGTTGCCCGTGGTGATCTCGGTGTTGAGATTGGCGACGCCAACCTAGTCGCCGTGCAAAAGCAGCTGATTGAAGCCGCCAATGCTGCCAACAAGGTTGTAATCACCGCCACTCAGATGATGGAATCAATGATTACCGCATCAACACCAACTCGCGCAGAAGTCTTCGATGTGGCTAACGCCGTACTCGACGGCACAGATGCAGTAATGCTGTCGGCAGAAACTGCAGTGGGTAAGTACCCCATTGAAACTGTGAAAGCGATGGTACGTATTATTGAAGGAGCGGAATTACACCCTCTTGCTCAGCGCTCCAAGCACAGAATTGATCAGACATTTGCCAGCATAGATGAATCTCTGGCACTGGCTGCCATGTACGTAGCCAACCATCTTGAAGGTGTTAAAGCGGTTATCTGTATGACGGCAACTGGCTTTGCGCCACTGATTATGTCGCGGATTACCTCTTCGCTACCTATTTATGCGATGGCAGAAAAGCTCGGTACCTGTGAAATTACTGCACTCTATAAAGGTGTGATACCAGTACCCTTTCACGCTTCAGCGTTAGATCCATCCGAAGTTAATCACCGTGCAGTGGAAACATTGCGCGAGCACAACGCTGTTGCAGATGGCGACTTAGTGCTGATTACCAAAGGGGATTTTGTCAATGTGCACGGCGGCACTAACACTTTAAAAATTGTTCGAGTTGGCGACGTTATTCAGTAGCCAGTGAGAAAAACCGTCTCTTCCAGGCCATGGATGGCCACTTAATATAGACTCGTTATCTACGCCCAAAACTGCCCTAGCAGACATCAAAAAGGGCCAGTTTCCCAGCCCTTTTTAAACCTATTTCTAAACCTACTTAAAAAGCCTAACCACAGATTAAGCCATAGTTTCCGCGGCTGACAATGCGGCCTGCGCCTGGGTGTTTTGTATCTGATTGTAGTAAGTAATGATATCCACTGTAGGAGCAGCGGCAGTGGCGGCCAGAACCTGCGCCTGAGTCATGCCCACTTCCAACTGAGCATTGTTAACATTCAGCTCAAGGTGTAAGTCACCAGCTTGCTTGTAGGCAGCAGCCCACTCAACGATGGCATCATCTATATCTGAGGCCACAGCAGTAAAGTTAGCCGATCCTGCATCAGTCACCGCAAGTTTGATATCGTTCACGGCCAAGGCCACATCGGACTCCAGAGTCTGCCATTCAGCTAGAATAGCTTGCAGGTTGGTCTCGATATCATTGGCTTCAGTCGACATGGCAGTAAAATTTTTCGACAGAATCTGTAGCGCTGCAACATCTGCAGTCAATCCCGTAATCTGACTTTCATCTGACTTAATAAGATCGTTATCGGCCTTGATTTTGACACCATCAATGGCGATAACCGCAGTTGCCGCAATCACTGCTGGGCCCAGTACAAACCACACCAGGGCACCTTCAGGGAAGGCTGCGATAGTTGCAACTATACCCAAAGTCAGTGCAATGCCGTCGACAATGGCCAGTGCCACGATAGACGCTGTGAGGCTCTTAATCTCGGCTTTAAGGGTATCAATGTCCGCATTGAGCTTGTCGATCTGAGCCTGGTCAGCCTTGGCATCTACAGCTGACTTAGTCGCAATAGTCTGCAGGTTGGCAGCCAGTGTTGGCAGCTCATCTTTAAAGTTTTTAACCGCGGTCAGTGCACCACTGATAAAGGTCACGACCAAACTCAAGGTATTGTTTACATTAGTGAGATCAGTATTGAGTGTCTGCAATGCCGTTTTATTGGTTGGATCAGATTCCAGAGTCATGGCTTGAGTTTTAGCATCGGCTAACAGCTGACTAATGGTCGCGTTATAACTCTGCACCTCATCGGGCACATTCAACAGTCGCGCCATAACGTTATTCACCCAAGTCAGCGCGCCGGCATCAGCGGCTTCAAAAGCCGTTGTAAAGTCGGCCCAGTCTGGCGGATTAGTGCTGAGTGTCGGTAAATTCGATGATAAAACACTGGTGACCAAAGTATTCACAGCCACAACATTTTCTTTATAGGAGGTCTGCTTAACTGCGAGTGATAGCGCATTTTTACTAATTGCTAGTGCAAGAGCCATATCGATTTCCTTGATTGTATTCTTATTTTTAGGGGCCCCATGTCCTTCGAGGCGCCGCAAGCCTAATCCATTTGGCAATGCTTAAAACAGGAACAAACGCTCATATTGCTGGCTAGATGATATTGATCAGAGGTAGTGCACAGACAGCTCATACAGAGGGTAAGGAGGGGATGGAACACCGCGTATATTGAATGTGAAAATTTGAAATATTACAGAAATGTTCCACTTTTTATTTTTTTGCTGGCTACAGGGGCTTCGCTTGAAAAGCTACTGAGCCCAGTAGATCGACACAGGAGTTGCCTGCTGTTGCAAAATCGCCCGAATCGGCAGCTCCATCACATCATCGCCAGCATTGGCCTGAGCCAGCACCTGTTGCTTACTGGCACCACTGATATGAATTATAAGAGACTCAGTATTCAATAGTCGCGGCAAGGTCATGCTCATGCGCTGATGAGGTGCATCCAGTGGCGTAACCGCAATACAGTCTGTGCCGGAGTGCATGTCAAGACCGCGGGCTAAAGTCTCAGTGCCAGGAAACAATGAGGCAGTG
>CAJQJT010000183.1 GCA_905478725.1 uncultured Pseudomonadales bacterium | reverse complement strand
ATTGTTGGCGAACATGTACTTGGTCTGCCAAAAGACTAAAAGACTAAAAGACTAAAAGATTAGTGGGGAACACTCTATGACAACTTCAATCCTAAACGGAACCGGCAACACCGCACTCGCCTTTAGCGACGAGCAGTCCATGCTTCTGGAGAGTGCCAAAAGCTTCTGTGGCGATAAGTCCGATATCAATGCAGTGCGCAGCCTATTAAAGTCCGATAGCGGCCACAACCCAAAGGTATGGCAGGAAATGGTCGCCCTAGGTTGGACTGGCATCGCCATCCCCGAACAGTACGGCGGCTTTAATATGGGCCTAGGCTCAACCGTCCCTGTTATCGAAAGTATGGGACGACATCTACTAGGCACAGCCTTTATTACCAGCACATTGGCGGCACAGGCTATTCTGCGCGGCGGCTCTGAAGCCCAGCGTGAGAAGTGGCTACCAAAAGTGGTGGAAGGCACTGTCGGCACAATGGCCCTATTGGATAACGAAGACTGGGGCGCCAAGCTCTGTGGCGTGACGGCTACTCTTAACGGCTCTGGCAGCACCTCTCAAATAGCACTCTCAGGGAAAAAACAACTGGTTGCCGATGCCACAGTGGCAGACTTCTTTGTGGTCTCGATTAACCACAACGGCAACCCCACATTGGCCATAGTCGACGCCTCACAGCTAGCCGAGGGCGCCATTACCGCGAATACGCTAATAGATGAAACCAAACGCGCAGCCACGGTGGACTTTACCGGTGTCACTATTTCGCCAGATGCCCTCTTACCCCATTCCGAGCAAGCGCTCAAAGATGTGCGACTGATAGGCGCCCTGCTGATTGCCGCCGAAGCCACAGGCACCAGCGCCGCGACTCTGGACTGTATCGTCAGCTACCTCACCAGCCGTATTCAGTTTGGCCGTCTTATCGGCTCCTACCAGTCACTCAAACACCCCACAGTGGAAATTCTACTGCAGATGGATTCTGCCCGCAGTCTGATCTATCACGCTGCGACGCTCTTTGATAAAGGGCTAGATGAAGGACCAGTGGAAGCGGATACAGAGATTGCCTGCCGTATGGCCAAGGCACAGGCCACCGAGACATTATTGTTTGCCGGTGATCGCGCAGTGCAGTTTCACGGCGGTATGGGCTTTACCTACGACTGCGACGCTATGCTCTATATTCGTCGCGCTCAGTGGGCACAGCACCAATACGGCGACGCTCAGCACCATCGTCTGCACCTTGCCAGACTGCTTTTGGATTAGAGCTTTTGGATTAGAGCTTTTTAATGAAAGTCCTTTAACGAGAGCTCTTTAACGAGAGCTCTTTAACGAGAGCTCTTTAACGAGAGCTGGTAGATCGAACTGATTATCGATCTATTCTCCCTACCCCCCCGTAAACAACATTAATCCTGTTTTTTTATAAGGATATAGATATTCCAAAAGGGTCAATAAGGGGTACTATCCTGTTACCGGGTAATACTGGACTCAGGTTTAGACCAGACAATAATAAAAAAAGCTCGCCAAGAGCCTCATACAAGAGACAAATCATGAAAACCTCCCACACAGTAATTGGCATTCTCCTGTCACTGATCCTCGGCGGCACCATGTTATGGGTCGGCAGCCAGGGCAGTCTGATGCACGATGGCATAGCCCTCTTTGCGCTCTGCGGCGCCATTGGCTTTGCCCTTCACTGGGCAGTATTTGTGCCCTCCTTCGCATTCCAGACTGAGCATTATTTCGACCTAACCGGCTCACTGTCCTATATCAGCACAGTGATTGTGGCAGTCTATTTGAATCCGGAAATGGATCTGCGAGATCTGATTATCTGCGCCATGATCGTGATCTGGGCCGTACGCCTAGGATCCTTTTTATTCTGGCGAATCAAAAAAGACGGTCAGGACAAACGCTTTAAAATAATGAAAACCAAGTTCACCTGGTTCCTCATGACCTGGACCCTCGGCGGCCTCTGGGTGCTGATGACCATGGCTGCAGGACTCGCAGCAATCACCTCAGATACCAGCGCGCCACTGGGCACCCTAGCCTATGTGGGCATAGCCCTCTGGGTATTTGGATTAACCATTGAAGTGATGGCTGACAGTCAAAAAACCCGCTTCCGCAAGCTACCGGAAAATCAGGGACGCTTTATCAGCACCGGCATCTGGGCCTGGTCTAGACATCCAAACTATTTTGGCGAAATCACCCTCTGGGCAGGTGTCGCGCTAGTTGCCCTACCCGTACTTTCAGGCTGGCAGTTAGCCACGATGATCTCACCCGTATTTGTCTATCTACTGCTCACCAGAGTCAGTGGCATCACCATGCTCGAAGCCATAGCAGAGAAGCGCTGGGGAACAGATCCAGAGTTTATTGCCTACCGCAATGCCACTCCGGCCCTGATGTTGCGCAAGCCACGCGGTTAACATTACAGGAGCCACGCGACTAATGTTACAGGAGTCGGCGGCGCTGGTTTTACTGCTCAGCAACCTGCCTTATAAAAGGGTGCCTTATAAAAAGGTGCCTCGGATCAATAAAAAGGTGCCTTATAAAAAGGCGCCTAGGCTCACTGAATATATCAGTTGGCAAGATGTTCAAGAAAAGTCATAAACCCTTTTGCGATCAATCAGGTTCCGCTTATGGATTTATGATTTTCAGGTTAAGCGAAGACCTGTTTGAGCGCAGCGAGTTGTCTGAGTGCTGAAAATCGTAAATCCATGGAATCGATCGCAAAAGGGTTTATGGCTTTTACCCGCAATGACCTAGCTTGGAATTGAATAGCTTGGAATTGAATAGCTTGGAATTAAAATAGCCTAGGAATGCCGCTTAAAAAACAC
>CAJQJT010000182.1 GCA_905478725.1 uncultured Pseudomonadales bacterium | reverse complement strand
CGACGTATTGACACAGCAGAACTACAGCGACTACTCCAAGTTACTGCGCAAACAGCGCAGGCAATCAGAGCTGCCACCCTATAAGCAGTTGGTGCTGATTCGCGCCGACGCCGCTCACGCCCAGAATGCCGAAGCCTTTTTACAGTCAGCACGACAGTGCGCGGAGGCGATTTTCCCCTCCGGCGAAACGGTCAACTACCTCGGCCCACTGCCGGCACTGATGGAGCGGCGCAACTCCCGCCATCGCTATGTATTGCAAATTAGTGGCGGGCGGCGCAGTGATCTAAATGTTTTACTCTCGCAGCTGGTATTCGAATTAGAAAAGTTACCCATGGCACGGCATGTGCGCTGGGGTGTGGATGTGGATCCCCAGGAGCTTTAACTGGCTCTAAAGACAAAGGCATTTAAAAGGCGAAATAAAAAATGCTTTTGTCGGCCAAGCTGTTTGCTTAAAAGCGCCTCAATCCCCTACAATCGCCGCTGGAATCAGGAGCTTTAAGAATGTCGCAAAATTATGCCAAAAGGAACTCGGGACGGGGCAAGCAGCAACCTGCTAAACGTGCCTCTGGGCTGCCCGCATTTATTTTGGGTACAGTTTTTGGCGCCATCTTAACCAGTCTGCTGCCAGGCCTAATGGACAAAGCTCCGACGGCCACCGCCAAGGTTCAGGATGTTACCGAGACCGTGAAAGCCGAAGCCTCAGAATTGCAGTTCGACTTTTACACGCTACTGAAAAAAACCGAAATTATTGTTCCCAACAATGCCTCTGAAGAGGTCGAAGATCAGCAGCCAGAGGAAGATTTCACCTACCTGCTCCAGGCCGGTTCCTTCAAAATTGCCAATGATGCCGAAAGTCGGCGAGTGAAATTACTGCTTCTGAATCTAAATGCCAGCGTCGAACTGATCAATCTAGGCAATGGTGAGAAATGGCACCGGGTACTAGTTGGCCCTTTTGAGGATCCATCTAGCATGGCCTATGCGCGCACCAAGCTCTCGGAAAACCAAATCGACAGCCTGCTGTTAAAGCGTAAAATTTAGTCGCGGGTTAAATAATCTTTACTCGCTAGTCCCACATTTCAGCCGCCAAAACCTCACAGATAAGCATCGTACTCTAACAGTGTCACCCGAGTATCAAACTCAGCTTTCTCGCTGCGCTTACTCTGGGCGTAAATCGTCTTAAATTCCTCGCCCAAATAACCCGCTATAAACTCGGATTGCTCAAACAGCTGAAGTGCATCGCCCCAGAAACGCGGCAACTGTTGCTCGGCTTTTTGTTGTAGCTCTAGTTCCCCAGCATCACCTATGGTGGCCGCTGGCGGTAGCAGTTCATTGTCAATACCATGGAGTGCTGCGGCGAGCATGGCAGCCACAGTCAAATAGACATTGGCGTCCGCACCTGCAACTCGATGCTCGATACGCATGGCATGGCCTTCCCCCGCCGGAATGCGCAGCGCGGTGGTACGGTTTTCATAACCCCAGGTAGGCGATGTAGGCGCGTAACAGCCAGGCACTAATCGTCTGTAGGAATTAATATTCGGCGCAAAAATAGCGATGGAGTCAGCCATATTTTCCAGACAGCCCGCAACCGCATGTTGCAAAATGTCGCTGCCCTCTGGTGTGCCATTATCAAAAACATTGTTGCCCATGCTGTCGAGCAGGCTAAAGTGCACATGCATACCATTGCCCACCTCACCGGCAAAGGGCTTGGCCATAAAGCTGGCCTGCTTACCCTGTTGCTGGGCTACAGCACGGATGGCTCGGCGCAACATACTGGCCTGATCACAGGCGCGCAGTGCCGAGTTCTGGTGATGTAAGTTGATCTCACATTGAGAGGCGCCGAATTCACTGATTAAAGTATCTACTGGCAGGTTCTGTAGATTAGTGGCGCTGCTAATAGCATCCATGAGCGGCGCTATCTCACGCATAGCTTCTATACCATAAGTAGCCCCACCCAGTGCCGGGGAGCCATCGATAGCGCGCTGAGTATGCTGTGGCCGACCAAACTGATCGCGATCAATCTCAAGTAGATGAAACTCCATCTCACTGGCGACCACCGGCGTTAAACCCAGTTTGGTATAACGCTCTATAACCTGCTGCAAGACGACTCTGGGGTCGGCAGGATAATCTGTCTGGCCATCTGGACTGCGCATGGAGACAACAATCTGCGCTGTGGGTCTTCTGGCCCAGGGTACTATTGCTAGAGTTTCCGGATGAGCTGTGCAGATACCATCTGTGTCCCCAGTTGCTGCTACCAGCTCTTCGAGATCTCGGCCCCAGCTGTCCAGGGAGCAGGTGCTCTGGGGCATTTTGTAGCCCCCCTCGAAGAGCTTGTGAATCTGCTCTCGAGGCAGCCATTTGCCGCGATGAATACCATTGAGGTCATGGAGAATGACTTCGAAGATTTCCACCTCGGGATGGGTCTGCAGAAACTGGTCTAGCTGTTCAATGGGCTTCATATTTGACTCTGTAGTTTATTCAACGCGCTCTCTATCAATTGAGCTTTGTAGTTAACGAGCTTTGCACTTAAAGCCCCGCCGAGCAATACCCCAATCAGGCCTAGGCAAGATCGCCCAATGCATCTTTAAGCGGCTGCAGATGCTCGTCGAAGTGTTTCCAGTAGGCCACAGCTGAAGTGTAAATCGGCTGCCTCACCTGCTCGGAACTGGCGGTATTTACCGCCCGCTCAGTCTCGTGAAAACGCAAACACCGCTCTTCCATAGGCAGTCCACAGTAGTCCAGTAGTGCTTTCACATTGGTCTCTAGATCCGCCACCACGGCTTCGTAGTTCACCGAGTAAATCTTGTCGCCAAAAATAGTCTGCCAGTGCGCCATCAAACGATGGTAATCGCGATAGTAGCGGCCCAAATCTTTTAGGTCGTAAGTAAAGTTCTGCCCCTCGGCCCAGAGCTGTTTAAAGCAGCCAAAGCAGTTATCCATGGGATTGCGCACTGTGTTGATAATTTTGGCATTGGGCATAGCCAATAAAATCAATCCCACATAGAGGAAATTATTCGGCAGTTTGTCGATAAAAAATGGCGCATCGGTCTGGCGATGGCGCTGGGCCTGAGCCAAGAACTGCGTACCCAACAGCTGCCATTGGTCCGCGTCTAACTGGGCGGCACCCAGAGGGTAGTTGTCATTACACATGGGATTGGGCTTACGATTTAAACGCTGGGCCATCCAGGGAATATAGGGCAGCTCGCGAGTCCCCTCCACCTGTGAATGGGAAGACAGTATCTGCTCTTGCAGAGTCGAACCAGAGCGCGGCAGTCCGAGGACAAATATAGGTGAGCTGTCGTCTACGCCACTATTATTTACACCGTTATTATTTACGCCGCTATAGCAGTTTTGCTGCAGCAACTGAGGCGTAAAGGTGGCAATAATCTGGTCCACCTGAGCCGAAAATTCATCGGCACTCCAGGTTGCTGATTTCTGCTTAACCCGATTGGCGGCCTGATAAGCATTGAACGCCTGATCCCACTGTTGGCGATGCTCATAGGCTTTACCCAGAGCATAGTTAAAGTGCACGGCATCTTTATCTTTCAGATTCTCACCGGCCAACACATCCTTGATGGCCACCACTTCGTCATCGCTAAACCTGTAGGTTTTAAGGTTCGATAATGACCAGGCGGCCTCGCCAAAACTGCGGTCGAGTTCCATGCAGCGACGCAGGCACTGAATCGATTCATCCTGCCTGCCAAGGGTTTTTAAGGCACTACCCTTTTGCGCCAGTGCGGCAATATTGTTGGGGCTCTGTTGCAACACTGCATCGTATTGGCTGAGGGCATCGGCAAAGCGATTGTCGCGCACGAAGATACTGCCCAACAACATCTGCGCTTCTTCAAGATGCGGCTCAATGCTCAATACCTGCTGCACTGCTTCCTGAGCTTCAACTAGCTGATCCTGTCGCGCCAATGCGGAGCTGAGCTTTAGCCACCATTTTGACTGCTCTGGCATTTTGCGCACTAAGGAGCGAGATAACTCTTCGGCCCAGCGGGCGCGACCAGTTTCTAGGGCGCGGTT
>CAJQJT010000181.1 GCA_905478725.1 uncultured Pseudomonadales bacterium | reverse complement strand
GAACCACTTGGCCTAACATACTCAAATTTTTCTGAGGTTTAAAAAACATCCAGTTCTTCTAAACGACTGCCTGCTGCGCCGGAGATTATACTTGGGGCGCAGCTCTTTGACGCACTTCGTGGGCCGAGGTCAGTCCCAGATGATCTGTGCGACGCTCTAAAATGGTTAAAAAATTGTGGTCGTAATAACCAAACACGGTGCTTCGCGGCAGCATCTGCACATTCTTATAGGCCTTAAGTTCAGTCACCAGACTGGCGACCCAATCCCTGGCTATAAGCCCATCAATCAACTGCTTTGAGGCCAGCAAGCTACCGCCAAACTCAGACTGCTCGTCGGCAATAATCACCCGGGCGCCTGTGCGTGCAGCTTCACGAGCGGCGACTAATCCCGCCGGACCTGCTCCCACCACCAACACATCACAGTGCTGATTGAGCCGGTCATAGCTGTCGGGATCGGCTTCCACTGGAGTGGCTCCCAAGCCGGCAGCCTTACGAATAAAATGCTCGTAGGTCATCCAGAGTTTTTTCGGGTACATAAAGGTTTTGTAATAAAACCCAGGTGGCATCAGGCGACCAAAGACGCCGATTATACCCATCACATCGAAGTCGACACTGGGCCAGCCATTGACACTGGACGCTTCAAGACCCTGATAGAGTTCTACCTGAGTGGCTTTTAGATTGGGCACAGTGCCTGCCCCTGAGCCCAGCTGAATAATGCCATTGGGCTCTTCGGCACCATGGCCAAAGATTCCTCGGGGTCGGGCATATTTAAAACTGCGACCCACTACATTGACGCCATTGGCTAGCAGCGCAGAAGCCAGAGTGTCACCGGCGATGCCCTTTAGGGCCACACCATTAAAGGTGAAATCAATAGCGGTGCCTGAATGGGTCGGCAAACGATTAGGGCTCACTCGATTAGGACTCATGAATCAGCTCCAGTAATAGTTGGCTGGGTACCGGTTTTATAGGTTTCTAAAATCTCATAGGTGACTGTATTGCGCGTGGCATTGAAATAGCGTCGACAACCCACCGAGTGATACCACATCTCATGGTGTATACCCCGGGAATTGGTGCGAAAGAACAGGTAGTCACCCCACTCTTGGTCGTTTAGGGCTTCAGGCTCCAGAGGACGAACTATGTGGGCTTCGCCGCCATAGCTAAACTCTTCCTCGTCGCGATGTTCCATACAGTGGGGGCAATGGATTAGTAACATATTTTTCTCATAATCTTAGGCCTTTCATTTCAAGTTCAGACAATTAGTGAGCCACACCAGCAGCGCCGTGTTCATCAATTAGCGCGCCAGTATTAAAGCGGTCAATATTGAATGCCGCAGCCAGTGGATGGGGACGGTCATTGGCCACAGTGTCAGCAAATACATAACCGGAACCAGGGGTCGCTTTAAAGCCACCAGTGCCCCAGCCGCAGTTAAAGTAGAGCCCGTCGACAGAGGTCTTACTGATTATCGGGCAGGCATCGGGACAGGTATCGACAATACCGCCCCACTGGCGATTCATACGCACCCGACTAAAGGCGGGAAACAGTTCGCAGATGGCTTGAATGGTATGTTCAACAACATGAAAAGAACCGCGCTGACCATAGCCGTTGTAGCTGTCGACGCCGGCACCAATCACCAGATCCCCTTTGTCGGACTGGCTGATATAACCATGTACCGCATTGGACATCACCACTGTATCTAGGCAGGGTTTAACCGGTTCAGACACCAAGGCCTGCAATGGCCGCGACTCTACCGGCAATCGCAAACCGGCCATGGCCGCTACCACACTGGAATTACCGGCGGTCACACAGGCCACTTTACGCGCACCTATAAATCCACCAGTGGTTTCAACGCCCACCACGGCGCCGTCTTTGCGACGGATACCGGTAACTTCAGTTTGCTGAATCAGATCTACACCCAGTGCATCGGCACCACGGGCATAGCCCCAGGCCACGGCGTCGTGTCGGGCAGTACCGCCGCGAGGCTGCCATGAGGCACCCAGTATCGGATAACGGCTGTTAGGGGAGATATTGATTAATGGCGCGATCTCTTTAATGCGCTCAGGGCTGACCACTTCGCCGTCAATACCATTGAGACGATTGGCGTTAACCCGCCGTTCTATATCGCGCATATCCTGCAGGTTGTGACCCAGGTTAAGCACGCCGCGCTGACTGAACATAACATTGTAGTTAAGTTCTTGGCTCAAACCCTCCCAGAGTTTTAGCGACAGATCATAGAGCTGCGCCGCTTCATCCCAGAGGTAATTGGACCGAATAATGGTCGTGTTTCGGGCTGTATTACCACCACCCAAATAGCCTTTTTCGATCACCGCAATATTGGTAATACCATGGACTTTGGCCAGATAATAAGCCGTGGCTAAACCATGTCCACCGCCGCCCACAACAATCACGTCGTAGTCTTTTTTCGGGGTTGGACTGCGCCAGACTTTCTGCCAGTTTTCGTGATAGCTCAGGGCATTTTTTAAGAGGCTGAAGGCGGAATATTTTTTCATGTGAGACGGTCGACCCAATAGCGGTTAATAGCCTCCATTGGAGCAAGTTGCAGGCACCAGCAACTAGAAGAAAACTGACAACCTCAGGGCCCAAAAACGACAAATAGCCTTAAAACCCTAATAATGGCAGTTAAATTCAAGCTATAGGCCAGATATGTTGTATATAACTGCCGTCGATCTTACACTGCAATGAACAAAAATAATTAAAAATTAATTAAAAAAAATAAGGCTCTCAGCATGCCTAAAAAAGTCAGCAAAAATAAAATATCCCCAAGCTTATCAGTGGGCTTTGTGCTTATGCCGAGCTTTACTCTGCTGCCGTTTTCCGCCTTTATTGACGCGCTTCGTTTGGCTGCGGATGAGGGTGATCAGAGTCAGCAAATAAACTGTCATTGGACAGTAATGGGGCCCAACCTTGAGCCGATTTCTTCCAGCTCTGGGGTCCAGGTTAAGCCCTGGGAAACCTATCGCGATCCAGAGGAGTTTGATTACATAGTGGTGGTCGGTGGACTGCTGCAAAAAACCTTGCACGGCAGCCAGCATGTGATCGATTATTTGCAACAGGCAGACCGCGCCCATGTCCCTATTGTGGGCCTCTGCACCGGCTCCTTCGCGATGATTCGCGCCGGGCTGATGGACCAGCGCCGCTGTTGTGTCAGCTGGTTTCACTACAAGGATTTGGCCGATCATTACAGCGAGGTTATTCCGGTGGCAGAGCAGCTATTTGTCGACGATGGCGATCGTATTACCTGCGCCGGTGGTGCTGTGGCAGCGGACCTTGCGGGCTATATTATTGAGCGTCATCTGGGACAGAGTTGGGCACGCAAAAGTCTACGTATTCTACAGATGGATAACCCGCGCCCGGCCAATGCGCCGCAGCCGCAACCGGCATCGGACTACCAGGTCGATAACAAGTGGGTTGCACGGGCACTATTACTGCTCGAACAAAACCTTAGTCGTCCCCTGTCAACAGATGAAATTGCCCAGCGA
>CAJQJT010000180.1 GCA_905478725.1 uncultured Pseudomonadales bacterium | reverse complement strand
AATACCTTTGAGACCCAACACGGTTTGATTCTTGGAGTCGGCACCATAAGCCTGGTCCAACGCCGCAACTACTCGATCCGAGAAACGGTTGGCATCAACAAAAAATAGCGCCTGTGCGTATTGAGCCAAAAGGTAGGGTTCGTTGGACTGAATCCGCAGTGCCTCGGCAAAATAGTCCGATGCGGCGAGCATATTGCTGGCTACAACTGCATCTTCGGCCAAGATAGTCCAGTAGTAGAGATTGTCGGGCCGCTGTTGAACCCGCTCAGCGATTCGGGCAATCAGCTCTGGAGTCACTTGAGACTGCCGATTAACCAGCCGCTCAGCAAGTGTCTCCGCAATCTGCTGATCAATTCCGGAACCCAGACTGCGATAGAATCCTAAGCTCGCCAGAGAGATCGCCAGAATTAACACCGGCAGTAACCAAAAGCCCTGCGCCATGCCATTTAGTGAAGCTTGCTGCTGCACAGCCGCAGTGTTGTTTAACAATAACTGTTCGGCCTCGACCAACATCTGAGCTTGCTGTTCGGCACTGATTTCGCCGCGATCGAGCTGCTGTTGATACTGCAGTTGCTGATCGCGAAAAATATCAATATTGGCCTGTTCGGCAATACCAGAGCCGTCTTCATTATGCTCTCGTTTTCTAGCACTATAAAACGGCAGCGCAACAAACAGTGCTGCACCTAAGAGTAGTAGTGTTGTGACGAGCCCAAGACTCATTATTCAGATCCTCGTTTATGGCTATTCAACAACTCGTCGAGACGCTGCTGTTGGTCAGTACTGCGTACAGGTATATCGGATTCTTGACTGGCGCTGGGTTTCTTGCGCCGCGATAGACGCAGCACGATCAATCCACCGAGCAAAACCAGCACTACTGGTGCGGCCCATAAAAACCAAGTGGCGCGATTCAATTCTGGACGGTAGAGAATAAATTCTGAGTAGCGGTTTTTTAGATATTCTTTGATCTCCGCATCGGTTAAACCCTCTCCCAGCAAGCGCTGAACTTCGGCGCGCAGATCCTGGGAAATGGCTGAATTGGAATCAGCAAGATTTTGATTTTGGCACTTCGGGCAGCGCAGCTCTTCGAGCAGTTGTTGATAGCGTGGGCGAAGGGACTCATCGGAGAACTTCACCACATCCTCAACCGCCATGGCTGCACTAGACAGCAACAGCAAGAGTAAGCCGACCTGTTTTAACCAGCCCGAACCCGGCAGGAACTTACTGATCATTGGCTTCATCCACTAGCTGCTGATAAAGCTCGCGGAACTCTTCGTTCCAAACTCGCTCATCCACCACACCAACGCGACGGTGGCGAATAACCCCCTCAGCATCGACTAAATAGGTTTCCGGCGCACCGTAAACACCCAGGTCAATACCCAAAATACCTCGGGGATCAAAGATTGAAAACTGGTAGGGATCACCGCGCTCTTGGAGCCAGTCCTGAGCAAGCTTTCGGTGATCTTTATAATTGAGACCAACAATCACCACGCCATCTTTGGCTAGACTATTTAACCAGGGGTGCTCAATGCGACAGGCAAAACACCAGGTCGCCCAAACATTCACCAGCAACACCTGGCCATCAAAATCCTCAGTGCTGACTTGACGCTCAGGCTCATGTAATTCTTCGAGGACAAACTCTGGAAAGGGTTCGCCAACCAGTGCAGAGGGCAGATCCAGAGGATCCTTGCCGAGACTGAAAAACAAAAAGGCGCCGAGGGCCAGGCAGAGAGCAAAGGGAATAAATAAGGGTAAGCGATTCATAGCGCAGTCGCCTCTGTTCCTGACTGAGTGCTCGGCTTACGTCGTCGACGGTAGCGTTTATCCATCACCGACAACAGACCACCGAGACCAATCATTAAACCGCCCAACCAAATACAGCGAACAAAGGGTTTAACATGCAGGCGAATAGCCCAGGCATCACCTTTCAAGGGCTCACCGAGAGAGACATAGAGGTCGCGGGTCAGGCCAGCATCCAGGGCGGCTTCAGTCATCACCTGATTACGCGCTTCATACTTGCGCTTCTCTGGATGTAATACAGCCACCAAACGATCGTTTTTATAGGCACTAATCTGTGCGCGACTGGCACCAAAGTTAGGGCCCTGAACAAAGCTGAGATTGTCAAAAGTAAACTCATAACCAGCCACCTCAACGCGATCTCCTGGCACCATGCGCACATCTTTCTGCACATCGTAGACCGAGCTTAGCCCTACACCCAGGGCGCACACCGCTATCCCTATATGGGCGACCTGCATACCCCAATAACTACCGGGTAATTTAGTGAGGCTTTTTAGCCTAGAAGAAACATTCGAAGCGGCTTTGGATGAACCGCGATCGAGCTTTTGCCACAGATCTTCGAGACTCATGGTCACCACCCAAAAGCTCGCGCCAAGGGTGATTACCGCAGTCATCGAATAAGTCTCCCAAGAAATGCTCTCGGCTAAAAATAGCGGTAATATCAGCGCAGCACTGAGGCTGATCAGAAACGGTACCATCCCTTTCTGCAGCAGCATATTAGCGTCAGTTTTCTTCCAGCGAGAGAACACCGCAAAGCCCATTGCCACCATCAAACCAAGGGACATGGGTACAAAGAAGAAGTTAAAGTAGGGAGGACCAACGGAGATCTTACCCAGATCCAAGACGTCCGCTATAAGCGGATAGAGCGTGCCAATCAAAATCATCGCCATGGCGCTAATCAACAATACATTGTTGAGCAACAGCATCATTTCTCGAGACAGGCCGCTATAGCTAACGGCTTCAGTATCGCCCTGTTGACGCTGCACAACTGGCCCTCTAAGAGCAAATAACAACAGTGAGCTGCCGACCACTAGACCGAGAAAGGCAAGAATAAAGACACCCCGCTCAGGATCATTGGCAAAGGCGTGCACAGATGTGAGCACCCCCGAACGCACCAAGAAGGTACCCAGAAGACTGAGAGAGAAGGCCAAAATAGCCAATAGCAGGGTCCAACTGCGGAAGGCTCCGCGCTTTTCCGTCACCGAAATACTGTGTACCAGGGCGGTTCCCACCAGCCAGGGCATCAGAGAGGCATTTTCTACCGGATCCCAAAACCACCAGCCGCCCCAACCCAGCTCATAGTAGGCCCACCAGCTACCGAGGGTGATACCTATAGTGAGAAACACCCAGGCACTGTTGATCCAGGGTCGCGCCCAGCGCGCCCAAGCACTATCGAATTGACCGCCAATCAGCGCCGCCACAGCAAAGGCAAAGGCCACGGAAAATCCAACATACCCCATATAGAGCATGGGTGGATGGACAATCAGACCAAAATCTTGCAGCAGAGGGTTTAAATCACCGCCTTCAGTGGGAGAAAACGGCAGGATTCGCGCGAAAGGATTTGACGTTAATAGAATAAACAAACCAAAACCCACAGAGATAGCGCCAAGAACCGACAGCACTCGCGATGAAAGCACCAGAGGCAAATGGCTGCTAAACAGCGCCACCGCAGCAGACCAGACCGCAAGAATCAACGCCCAGAGTAATAGTGAGCCCTCGTGAGCACCCCACACCGCACTGATCTTAAATTGCGTTGGCAGCAGAGTATTGGAATTATCCGCCACGTACTGCAGAGAAAAATCATCCTGTACAAAAGCTGTGGTTAAACAGGCAAAAGAGATGGCCACAAAGACCAACTGGCCAAGGGCCAAGGAATGCCCGAGACGCATCCAGGTGCGATAGCCCGCAAAGGAGCCGGCCATTGGAACAATCGCCTGAGCTATAGAGAGACAGAGGGCGATAATCAGTGCTACATGACCATATTCAGCAATCATTTATAGCTCCCACCCTGCGCTTCTTGTTTGGCCTTATAAGCCGCATTCATGGCACCCGCGACTTCCGGAGGCGTATATTTTTCATCGTGCTTGGCCAAAATCTGAGTAGCCTGAAGCACCAAATTTTCATCGACCTTACCTGAAGCAATCGCAGCCTCTCCTTCAGCAAACAGATCCGGAAGAATGCCTGTGTGCTCGACGGTCAACATCTCAACACCATCGGTAATCTTAAACTGCACCCAAAGGGAATCATCGGAGCGCAACACAGAGCCATCAACTACCATGCCACCAGCGCGCAAAAATGTACTCTGGGGCGCTTCACCAGAAATAATCTGTGCTGGGGTATAAAAGAAATTGCCATTTTCACGGAGCATATAGACCACCAGACCGATCACTAACGCGGCGGCGACCACAAGCAGAATAACGAGCTGTAAACGTTGTTTACGCAGGGGATGCATTAATGACTTTCCTCATAATTAGACGCTTTTTGGGCCGCAAGGTCACGATCCTGCTGGCGTTGAATATCTCGACTGACTTCTT
>CAJQJT010000179.1 GCA_905478725.1 uncultured Pseudomonadales bacterium | reverse complement strand
GGATCAGTCGGCCCACCAATGGCATTGAGCTTATCGGTATGAGTATTAGCCACTATATGCAGGCCATCGCCAACACTGCCATTACCCAAGACTGAAAGCCCCAAAAGAGGCACTGCAAGACCAACTAGCAGCAAACCAATGCCGTTTAAGGTATCCGAGACAGCAACCGCCTTAAGCCCCCCAAACACTGCATATAGAGCGCCAGTGCTACCGATCATCACAATAGTCAGAGTGAGGGCCTGAGTGTAAGGCAGGTTAAACAGTTCGGGCACATCGAATAGACGCAGCACTGCAATAGAGCCTGAATAGAGCACTGAGGGAATAGTTACCAAACCGTAACCGAGCATGAATAGTAGTACGGTTAGGCGTCGCACATCGTCATCAAAACGGCTGTTTAAGAACTCGGGTAATGTGGAAAAGGCTCCAGCCAGATAGCGTGGTAGAAAAATAAATGCCATACAAATAGTGGCGATCGCAGCAGTCACTTCCCAGGCCATGCTACTGAGATTAAATCCATAGGCCGAGCCATTGAGACCGATAAGCTGTTCCGCAGAGAGATTGGTCAGCAGCAAGGAGCCAGCAATAAATACAGCGGTCAGTCCGCGACCGGCAAGAAAATAGCCGTCCCGGGTGGCTACCTCGCCCCTGCTTTTGCGATAGGAAACCCACGCCACCAGTAGCATGAAGAAAAGGCAACTCAGCAGCGTTGTGCTCAAGTCCGTGGTATTGATAGAGTCCCCCAGAGTGGTCAGTTAATTAACCTGCCACTGGTTATTATTATTTTTCACCTATTCTAACTTAAATCCTGATCCTTGAATTATTCAACTGGGCAAGAAATTTTCTTGGGCGCCCGAGGCTTGGCCATAAAGTACGTCGACCCTGCTAGGGAATTTCCTAGAAATAGCCAAAAACAAAAGAACAAAATAAAGAGACAACAAACCTCCACATTGGAGGCTCTTCTAATTGGATGCTCTTCTAATTGAGAGCTTGATGGAATCCTGGCTTTTTTCTGCCAAATCTAACCAAACAGCATAATCGCAACAACCAACCCCAAGAGCGTGTTTAAACAGACGCTTAACCTAAGTGCCCAGTTTTAACATAGATCACCGCACCATCACCTTTAGTGTAGGGAGCATGTTGACTTAGATGAGGACTGCGCAGCCAGGTACCCTTTGGATAGGTACCCTGCTCATCATAGAAGGTCCCTTCGAGTACCAGTATTTCTTCACCACCCCAATGTTGATGACGGTTAAAGCGCGTATTAGGCTGCCATCTGACTAGTGCAGCATGTTCGGTTTGGAACTCATGTAAGGGCATCACTGACAACCCCTCAACCATCCCCTGAAACCACTGTCCGGTGCTAGTATCTATGATTTTATGTTCAGTATCCTGCTCGCCAAACTGATGCAGTTTGACAAAAATGGTCGCACCCTCAGGGCCCACTTTCGGTGTATGGGAAGTCCCTATGGGATTGCGTACATAGCTGCCTTTTGGGTAAGAATAATGCTCGTCGGCAAAGACCCCTTCGAGAACCAAAAACTCTTCGCCACCGTCGTGACTGTGGGGTGAAAAAGTGCTATTCGGCGCGTAGCGCACAATCGAAGTGGCACGAGCAACTTCATCACCTATACGGTCTAGCATCATGCGTTCGACGCCCTGCATCGGGGATGGTAGCCAGAGGTAGTCATGGGGGTAAATCACTACCCGCTGATCAAAGTCTGCGTTGTAGCGCATCGAGCCGAATGTTTTTTCCATGGTAGTCACCTGAGTATTACAAGGGCAATATAGTACAGAACTAAGGCTAGAGATGTTCGCGTGAATAAATTGAGTAACGCAGTGAAGGCCGTCTTCAGCAGTCACACGTATAAAGTCGTGAAAAACTAAACGTAGGCACAAGGCCTCTATAAATATGAGTACCTCGGTTCAAAATATGATCGATCTAATACGCGACTGTCGTCAGCGTAACAATGATCTTGGCCATAGATTTAGCAGTGCCACAATAAGTGATATTTGCATCCATATCCGACTTCCGTTCCTGATTGAGTCCCTATCAAAAACCGAGCGCGCCGAGGCTACCCAGATTACTCGCGAGAAGGCATTTGAGCAGCTCAGATCATTTGGCCGAGGGACTGGTGAGTTTTATTTTGCCGAGGTTTTAAAGCCCTCGATTGTGAATATTGTTACCGATAAGAGCGCCAGGGCAAATTGGGTACATCAACTAATCCAGGAGGGTGAGTCCAAGGCGGATGCCGTTGCTCGGGTGGTGGCGCTCTGGAATGTACCAGACAATGCCCCCGCCTTAGATAGACTGAGTGTAGAGCGCGACTATCAACAATGGCTTCAACAGCAGATTTCAGATTGAAGGTGCCACTTAAGAAGGTGGATCGGTTCTATCTCAGCACTTAGAATGGTCCAAGAATGGTCCAAGATAGCTACTGATCACGTAGCCGGGAAGAGTTTAAACACACAAGGTTTTACCATGACTGGTCTGAAGAAAGCATTGTTACCCTACGGAACAACTTCCAGCTCTCCCCCTATAGTGCTGCCTGATACCGCCCTATTTCTCTCTGAGCGCGGTTCATTAACCAAGAACTATTTCGAGAATGCCGTTGAGCTACTAAATCGAGAGTATGAGGCTATAAAAAGTCTTGCCGCACTAAATGAGCTAGTCTACAAATCATCCTATAACTTCGTCCCTCGGGTTGGTCAGCAGTACCATCTCTACAAGAAGACCGACGACAGCTATCTATTGAGCATGATTGAAAACTGGGCCGCACATGAATTTGTCGTCTCTGTAGAGTACACCGCCGACAGTGTTTGGAAGGATGTCAGTTCCTTTTAACCTTTAACTTGGCGCCAGAAAAGCTCGACCGTTTAAATTGAAGCCTGTGATCGAAGCGACTTAACCAACCAGATTAGGCTGCAGCTTTAGAATATTGGTCTTATAAAATGCGGGAATAGAAATAGATTTTCGGGTCTTCGGATCGACAAATACCTGGGTCAACCCTCCTTTAGCCAACAGCGTCCCGTCACCACTGTTATAGAGTTCAAACACCGCATCGGCACTAGACTTACCCAAGCGCGAATAACCAACAGCCACCCGCACCTCGCTATTGCCACCAATCTCATTGATATAGTCACAGTGGATGTTCACCGTAAAGATCAAACAGGGTGCCACGAGTGGATCCATGATATTGAGCCCCAACTCCTCCATGTAGGCACCCAGCACCTCATCCCCATAGACCAAGTAGTTGGCAAAATAGAGGTGTCCCTGGGCATCTAGATCGCGGAACCGTATCTTCACAACTTCACTAAAAGGTAATTGGCTGATCATTCGATAGATATCCTCGGGTTTGGTGAAAAAGGCTTTAAGCACAGAGTCTAAGCCATAGAAAAACCACTGTAAAATAAGATCCTAATCAAGACAGAAACAACGACGGCACAACCAAATCAATCCACTTGTCAAAGCCCGTAGTATAAAAAGCATGTCAATCAGCGATCGTTTACTCAAATACTTCAATCGAAAGAAATCAGACTCTACCGATAAGAACCATACCCGTTACAGAAACGATATCTGTAACCACTGGGACCTAGACTACCTGTCACTGGAAGAAATCGACAAGCGCCTTGAAGCCGGCAACGTTGAAACCACCGTAGTACGTAAAAAGAAAGAGCGATAAAAACAGAGAGCGGTTAAAACAGAGAGCGTTAAAAAGAAAGAACGGTAAAATAGGAAGGCGTTATGAAGTCGGTCATGTTGATCTGTGTTTTACTCTTGAGCGCTTGCGGCGGCGGCAGTGGCAGTGGGGCCACTACCACGACCCCTGAAACTCAGTCCCCAGACATGCCAGTTGCAAACACCCCAACTTCAGTTCCAGAAACCTCCTTATACGAAGAAAAGACCATCACCCAGACGATCGACGGTTCCCTTGTGGAGCGCACTTATCGCCTACGCTACCCAGAAAATCTCACAGAAGAGCAATACCCTAGCCTGTTTTTTTTCCACGGTGCCGGCGGCGATGGCAAGGATTGGATAGACAATAACCCTAGCTTAGAAGCCTTAATCGACACTGGAGAGTTTATTGGTGTTTTTCCAGATGGCTATGAAAGCCGCTGGAATGTAACTGGTGAAACAAATGCCGACGACGTGGAGTTTGTCAGCCTAATCCTCAACAGCTTTGACCCTTCAGGGATAATTGATCTGACCAGAATATACGGGGTCGGCGTATCTAATGGCGCCGGGCTGGTCAATAAAATCGCCAAAGAAACCGATATATTCCAAGCAATCGCCCCTTTACTCAGCCAGCAAACCGAATCCATAGCAGCGACTGTCTCACCTCAGGCAGTGTCGGTTTTTCAGGTCAATGGTCGCGAAGACACATTGGTCCCTGTCGATGGCGGTAATGGCGTTGCCGATACTGTCTTTATCTCCGCCCAAAACAGCGCAGAGAATTGGG
>CAJQJT010000178.1 GCA_905478725.1 uncultured Pseudomonadales bacterium | reverse complement strand
GTCGACCACCGCCACCAACTGGCTTGCGGTGAGGCCAAAAATGCTGCGATCACCACTGGTCGAATTCCAGTGGCCGCTGACCTGAGACACCATTTTAATGCGGATACCAATATTCGGCCGCACATCCATAGCCCGACTGCGCTCGATAATCATCGGCAATTCAGACGGTGTCTCAATCACAAAGAAGCAATCAAAGCCCAATTTGATCGCCTGCAGACCTAGGTCGATAAACTCCTCGTCTTTATAGCCATTGCAAATTATCAAGCTGCCCGGCTGAGTCAGAGCCGACAACGCAATAATCATCTCCGGCTTGCTGCCCACCTCGAAACCATGGCCATAGCGCTCACCGAAAGCGGCAATTTCCTCGACCACCTGGGCCTGCTGATTGACTTTGATCGGGTAGACGCCACGATAGCGCTGCGTATAAGAAACCTGAGTAATGGCCGCTGCAAAAGCCTCGTTGAGTCGCATGATCTGCGCATCAAGAATATTTTCCACTCGCAGCAATACTGGCATCTGCAGGTCACGATCGACCATGCCCTTGATAATATCCAGTAGCGCGACCTCTGTATTGAGGGTTTTTACGGTGACATTACCCTCCGCCGAGAGACCAAAATAGTCATTGCCCCAGCGCTCAATACCGTAAAGCTCTGTCGAATCTGCGGCCTGCCATGGCCGCAATTTACGCTGTTCCAATCTTTAATCCTCATGCAAAAAAGGGCTTTTGCGGTCCGCGTCTGGGTTGTATCTTCAACGTCATCAGAGAGGCCACAAATTTGGCGCAATTTTGCACCAGATAATTAGCGAAAATCTATATATTTTTCGTCACTGGCAAATAATAAAGCAACCCATAGAGGCATGGGTGACGAGTTAAAAAACGCGGCTAAGCCCTCCCCTAGAGCGCGCTATTGATCTCGATAAGGGTTTGCAGGGGATTGGCTGATTGGGTGATAGGTCGGCCAATCACTAGATAGTCAGCGCCCAACTGCATGGCACTATGCGGCGTCACTATGCGCCGCTGATCATCGGCGGCGCTGTCTGCAAGACGAATACCTGGGGTTACCAGCTTAAACTCAGTGCCCAATTCAGACTTCAATACACTGGCCTCTTGAGCCGAACAGACCACACCGTGCAATCCACAGCTCTTGGTCAACTGAGCCAAATGCAGCACCTGTTCGCTGGGACTGCGCTGAATACCAATTTCCAACAAATCAGATTCATCCATACTGGTCAGCACTGTCACGCCGATCAGTAACATTGGGCTACCCTGCTTTTCAAGAGCTTCTCTGGCGGCGCTCATCATGCGGCTACCACCTGAGGCGTGAACATTAGCCATCCACACACCCAGATCCGCAGCGGCACTGACAGCTTTAGCAGCAGTGTTGGGAATATCGTGAAATTTAAGATCGAGGAACACATCGAAGTTGCGTTCGACCAGCGCCTTTACCAAGGTTGGACCGGCGGCGGTAAATAACTCTTTGCCAACTTTTAAGCGGCACTGGGTGGGGTCAAGCTGCTCCGCCAGACTCAGGGCGGCATGTCGGTTATCAAAATCCAGGGCGACTATAACGGGTGCTGAAGAACTCATAAGCGGATTAATCTCGTTTCGCGGCGCGAGCTAATTTGCGCCGATAGTAGGTAATAAGAACTGAGCTCGCCAGCAGTCCAAGTAAGCAGCCCGCGACCAAAAAAATCAGCAACCAGAGCCCGAGACTCAGAGCTGTACTTTGAAAAAGTATAAAGTCGACAGTCACCTGCTGGCTATTCTCCAGGGCGAAAAACGCGCCGACGGCGGCAATGGCGAGTAATATTAAAAACTTAATCAATGTCCAGACTGCGCCCACAGGTATCTCCTTTTTAACCATGGCTGTTACAAGAGCGTCTATTTACAAGACCGTATTATAGCCCTTAGATTACATTTCTTTGATTGTACTCTCTGCCTTCCCCGGCGACAAAATATCAGGGACAAAAATAACAGACAAAAAAATGCGCCGCAGGCATAACCAACGGCGCATTTTGATATTCTTTGAAGCGAACCAGTATCGGCTTACTTCTTGGCAGCACCAAAACGCTTGTTAAAGCGATCGATTCGTCCACCAGTCTCTGCTGTTTTTTGCTTGCCGGTGTAGAATGGGTGGCAGGCAGAACATACGTCAAGATAAAGACCTTGAGCACGTGTTGATCCGACAGTAATTACGTTACCGCAACTACAGGTCGCTTTTAATTCGTTATACGCTGGGTGAATCTCTGTTTTCATCATATACTCCAAGTCGCTTGCCGCCACCCTATCAATCAGCTGGTAAAACGAACCAACTCCTGTATGGCACGGCAGGCCATTTCTAAAGAGCGCGGATTCTAGCAGAAATGAACTCGGTTACAAAAGGAATTCTCAACTTTTATTATGTCCCATTCAACGCCCTCAAGTAGCGCCAAGCCTTTAATTGTTCGGGTTGCGGTTCTATCGCCTCTGCGGCGAACCTTTGACTATCTGGTAACCGATGAATTCGCCGCTGCGCCACCCCAGCGCGGCTGCCGAGTAAGCGTTCCATTTGGCAAGCGTGAGGTGATTGGTCTGGTCATAGAACAGACCCATAAAAGTGACTTTGCCATCGAAAAACTCAAGCCAGTTCTCGCCGTTATAGACGCCGAGCCGCTGTTGCCTGAATCGCTTTTCAAACTGTTTATCTGGGCCGCCAACTATTATCACCACCCCATAGGCGATGCTCTGTTTAACGCTCTGCCAGTGCGCTTGCGCCTGGGTAAGTCGCTGCCTCTACCGAAAGTAAGTAAGTGGTGGAAGGTTACAGAGGTCGGCAAAGAGCGCGGTCAGGAGATGCTCCGCGGTGGCCGATTGCACAAGCAGCGCGCCCTGCTCGATGAGCTATTAAAAAAGGACCTGACCCGACAGGGCAATATACTAAAATTCTATACTCGAGCAACACTCCAACGCATTGAGGAAAAAGGCATTGCCGAGCTGGTCTGTATAGGCCCCCAAGCAGTAGATCTTGATAACCTGCTGCTTGAGCAACCATGGACGCTCAATCCCTCACAGCAGGAAGCCATGGACGCCATAGACTGCCATGGTTTTAATACCTGGCTGATTGACGGCGTTACCGGCAGCGGCAAAACCGAGATCTATCTCCAGTGCATTGAAAAAGTCATTCGCTATGGTCGCCAAGCCCTAGTGATGATTCCCGAGATTAGCCTGACCCCGCAAACTGAACGACGTTTTCGCGATCGCTTCAATGTGGAAGTGGCAATGATGCATTCTGGCCTCACAGATCAAGAACGGCTCGAGGCCTGGACTCAGGCAGCGACTGGAGAAGCGGCGATTCTTCTCGGCACCAGATCCGCAGTATTCACGCCGATGAAAAATCCCGGGGTTATTATCATCGATGAAGAGCATGATCAGTCCTACAAACAGCAAGATGGCTTTCGCTATTCAGCAAGAGACCTGGCGGTTATTCGCGCCAAGAAGGAAAAGATCCCAATTATTCTCGGCTCTGCCACGCCATCGCTGGAATCCCTCTACAACTGTGAGAAAAAACGCTATCAGCATCTGATCTTAAATACTCGAGCCGGAGATGCTAAACCGCCCACCTGGTCCATGGTCGACTTAAGGTCTGAACAGGTGGAGAGTGGCGTTGCCGCCTCTACCTTGAATGCTATTGGCGAGGCGATTCACAATAAGCAGCAGGTATTGGTTTTTCTCAATCGTCGCGGCTTTGCCCCGGCCATGCTCTGTCATTACTGTGGCTTCTGTGCCGAGTGCCCCAACTGCGACGCTCGCCTGACAGTGCACCGCCGCCATCAGCGTCTACTCTGCCACCACTGCAACTATAAACGTGGACTGCTGCACTGGTGCCCCAGCTGTCGTGGCGATCGCATGGTGGCTGCGGGCGATGGCACTGAGCGCAGCGAAGCCTGGCTACAAGAGTGCTTCCCCGACATACCGGTGCTCCGGGTCGATCGCGACACCACGCGCAAGAAAAATGCCATGCAGGCCATGTATGACACTGTCGACAGTGGCGCCCCCTGCATCCTGGTGGGCACACAGATGCTCGCCAAGGGACATCATTTCGCGAATATCACTCTGGTTGCCGTACTCGATGCCGACAGTGGTTTAATGAGCCCGGACTTCCGCAGTCATGAGCGCCTCGGGCAGTTATTGACTCAGGTTGCCGGTCGCTGTGGTCGCGGGACTATGCCAGGCAAAGTGATACTACAAACCCATCAGCCAGACCATCCGCTGCTCGACGTATTGACACAGCAGAACTACAGCGACTACTCCAAGTTACTGCGCAAACAGCGCAGGCAATCAGAGCTGCCACCCTATAAGCAGTTGGTGCTGATTCGCGCCGACGCCGCTCACGCCCAGAACGCCGAAGCCTTTTTACAGGCAGCGCG
>CAJQJT010000177.1 GCA_905478725.1 uncultured Pseudomonadales bacterium | reverse complement strand
CCAGTCTATTTGCTTCAGGGGACAGCTCGGCCATAATCTCCGTGGCGCGTAAGCCCTGCAGTGCCAGCAGGCCGCGCTCACCGAGGTAGCGAACAGCAAATCCTGGCAGGTGGCTGCGGATATGCTCGAGGTCCTGCATTTTACAGCCGGCATTAACAATCAGAAAAAAGACATTTTCGGACCAGCGAGTGACGATCAAATCGTCCATCACCCCGCCCTGCTCATTGGTCAGAGTGGCGTAGGTCTGCTGGTTGATACCCAGAGATTCAAGATCCACTGGCATAAGCTTTTCCAAAGCCTGTGCGGCACCTTCGCCTTCGACAATAATCTGCCCCATATGGGAGACGTCAAACAGACCGGCATTGTCTCTGCAGTGCAAGTGCTCTTGCATAATACCGCTGCTGTACTGCACGGGCATCAGGTAGCCCGCAAAAGGCACCATTTTGCCGCCGGCAGCAAGGTGATAGTCATAGAATACTGTTTTCGATATATCTGAGTCTGTCGACATGGGTCTCTTCTCTTAAGAGTTGAAAAAGTCAGGGCCGAAATACAAGTTACGTTGGTAATAAAGGCTAAAAATCCCTACTAGGCGTCCATTTTAGGCTCAACATGATAATTTGTTAAATTAATAGCTATAATGACTGCATTAATATTCTAAATACCACCACTGACTCTATCTAGGAGAGCATACGATGAAAAATCTCCCTATGGATCTGCTGCGGGCCTTTGTCTCGGTGGCGCAACTGAGCAGCTTTACCAAGGCCGGTGAGCTGCTGGGTCGCTCTCAGCCCGCAATCAGCTTGCAGATGCAGCGCCTCGAGGAACTGGTCGATGAAAAGCTCCTGCTGCGCAATGGCAAAAATCTCGAACTCAGCGAGGCGGGAGAGAATCTATACGGCTACGCCAATCAGATATTGAGTCTCAATGACCTAGCCATCAGTCAGCTGTCGAAGAGTACGGTGAAAGGCAAAATTCGTCTCGGTATACCCAGTGAGTTTGCCACGGTATTACTGCCTAAGATCGTCAGCCGTTTTGCCAAGGCCTACCCCAATGTGACATTGGAAGTGAATTGCGAGCTGAGCAAGAGACTGCTGTCAAAGAGTGGCAAAGCCAGTCATGATCTAATATTGGCCCTCGAAGACAACCCCTCTAGCACCAACTCCAACCTGGTTAAGACTGACGAATTAGTCTGGGTGGCCAGTGTCGATAGGCCCATATTAAAGACCGATGTGGTGCCATTGATTGTTGCCGCACAGGGTTGTATCTATCGACATCGCGCTATTCAAACTCTCGACCGAGGAGATCAGCCATGGCAAATTGTCTATACCATCCCAGATTTAACCGGCATTCAATATGCTATTCAGGAAGGCTTGGGGGTTACGGTGCTGGCCAAAAGTACGGTGCCGGAGAACCTTAAAATACTCGCCCCTTCGGCCCGTTTCCCGGAGCTTGGCCAGGTGGGTATCAGCTTGATTAGTTCAGCTAGCAATAGAAAGAACGAGGCGGTGCACCTGCTGATTGAGTTTTTGAAAACTAGCCTGGCCTAAGGACCGAACAAGCTAGCCAAGACAATCGAACTAGCCCTCTTCCACCGGACAGGCAATTATTGAAAATTGCTCAGCCCCATCCTTCAATAGCGCGGCAATGGCAGTTAGCTGATCAGCCCCATCACAGAACTGTACATAGCGAAAATACCCTGCATTTTGAGACTCGTTACTACTGCCGTTACCCGGAAAATAAAGGTTAAACGACAGAGCGTCAGCTAGGGTATCCAGGACACTTGATCCCAGAACAGAGGCCTGAACCTGATTGTAATCAAGACTGTCTAGTGCGGCACTGCCAAGATCACAATCGGTCAATGTGATATTCGCCTCAAACACCTGCAGCGCATTCTTTAACGATTCAAACTCATAGTCGGCAAAAACCACATCTGCTTCGAGACTGCCAGACAGAGCACAGCGACTATTCTTGTTTTGAAAGCCAACCTCAGCCGGCGTTATTGACGCCAGGGTGCCATCAGCGGTTACCTCGACCAGGGAGATACCTGAGGCAATATCGGAATACTCTACATAGATACCTGGCGCTATGGTGCCAAAGTTAAACACCTCCGCTTGGGTTTGAAACAGAAACTGGCCATCCCCAAAAGCAAAATCGGTCAATGTAATGCTGCTGTCTTCAATCACAGTTCCAGCAACAGTCGGGGAAAAGCGATTTAACTCAGCATCAACGCAGTCTAGAGCCCCAGAAACAGTGTCACCGAGAATAGTTAGGGGACCATGACAGACAGTATTAACCTCACCACGAGTAGACGACTTGGTAATGCTGGCGCGACCATTGCGCGAGATAATCATCAACAGCTGCTCGTTGCTCGACGGCAAATCCATAAGCCAGTGGCCGGCAATAAAGGCGTTGCTGGTGAAGCTAAAGGATTCGGAAGTAGATCCGCCAGTACCGTCTTCGGCAGTGATTTCCAGTTCATAGACCCCTGGCGGAGTCGCGGCACCCTGAATCAAACCGGTGGTTGAATCTATCTCTAAGCCAGAATTATCGACAGCCAGCTGGAATGAAACACCGGTGCTGTTTGGCCGGTCGACGCTGGCACTGAGGGTCCAGTTAATTTGATCTGACCAGACTTCAGTCTGCCCCGCGAGGCTAAGCGTACCAAAACTGGGGTCCGGAGAACCTGTATCTGAGCCGTCATTTAAACCAGAGCCAGCCGCTGAAGAGCCGCCACCGCCACCGCATGAAATGAGCAGCAGTACTGAGGATATTAATAAAATTCGAGCAATCATAGAAAGCCATTTGTTTCGCAGTAACATTGATATTTAAGGCTGTTATCAAATCTGCTCAAATCTAGATTTAACACGGCCACCGACAATTTAAACTAACGGCAATCCCTGCTGTTGTAATCAAAATGACTTTTTCTAAAATAAAACGGCTTAAATGAGCTTATTCAAATACGCCGTTGTCGCGTAAAAAAGCCCCCACATCAAAGTCGGCGGCAAATTTCTCGCCTAACTGAGTGGGGTCAACCGCGCCATTGAATGCCCCTATTAACGGGAGGTGGTCCATAAGGTCGATAATGTTTTCATCCGCACCCTGCAGCTGCAATCTCGGGTTGCCGAGAGTCGCCACGGTTTTAAAGGTCGCGTACCAAATCTCCCAAGACTGCCCCTGGGAGTTTAAAGTCGAGTCGCTAAAAGCTGGACTAGTATCGGCACTATCGGATGGGCTGTACGCCGATCTAACCGAGGATTCAGCCGGAGGCTTAATCTGAGGCTCACCGGAAAGCCTGGCTGCGAGCGCCGCAGAAAATTTCGCAGGCGGCTCATCGGCAAACTTGCCAGAAGATTCTGAAGAAAACTTATCAACGAGCTCAGCCGCGTCTTTGGTAGAGGATCCCGAGGCCCACTTAGCAGATATCTTAGCGGAAAGCCTCGCCAGAGAATTAGCCTCAGATACCAGTTCAGCTCTTGGCTCTGTTCTTGGCTCTGCTCTTGGTTCGACTTTTTGCTTAGCTTTTTGCTTAGCTTTGGGCTCGGCTATAGGCTCAGCTCTCGACTCAACATTTGGCTCGACTGAGTTACCAGACCGCTTTTGGGTACGTTTTTTAAACAGACTCATATTACTAGCTCATTAATCACGCAGCAGAGGCTTCCAATAAAGAACGCCGAACAACGTGACCGAAACAAAATTTGTTAAACCTGAGTGGCCGCGGCTTCGCAGCTTTTTGCGCATCACCGCAAACTCAATTAAGTGCACAATAAGCATCGCCAGACCGATCAACATAACCCATTGGTCGGCAGCGCCTGCAAATGGCATAAATATATTAACGATGAAGACTAACCAGAAACCCAGCAATAGAACCTTATTAAAGGCGATAAATTTATTCATAGTCCGATTTTCTCGTTGTTATTATTAGGTGCGACCATTTCAAACGGCATAGCAAAGTTGGATAATCTCAGACCTAGTCGAACTATGCAAACTCTAAGGCATGCCCCGAGCCCCAGTTAGGCCACTATGATAATACTCAGTGGCGCTCAAATAGCGGTGCTAGACTAGTATCTATGACATGGAAAGCATTCACCTACCCCTCGCCAAAGTTGCAGGAGCTCTATCTGCTGGCACTCTGTATATGTGGCGTAACCATATTACTCGGAGCCTGGCGCGACATCGGCTATCATTCAGGGCTCTTAGCTGTACTGCCGGCACTCTTTATCTATCAGTTTGGCAGTTACCTAACCAGCCATTCAACGCTCTCGACGTTAAATCGCCAAAGGTTATCTCTGGTCATGGAATTCAGCGACGGGGTTATTACTGGTCTGTTAGTCGCCCTGGCGGCATTTGAGCCTATTATCACCCTGGCACTGGGGGCAGCCTTTTTGGTCACCATAGTCGGCGCGATGAAACCCACTGCCCCGCTAGATCTATTCGGCCTATTCCTCGGCGCCCTTCTCGGCCTCTGGCTACTGCCCTTTTCAGTTTCCGTCTCCACGCCTGTGCAGCTATTAGTGACTTGCACTGGTTTTGCCTACTGCCTGTTCAACGTCAACATGGCTCGGCAAACTCACTTTATGCTTGCTGAGCAGCATGAATCCGTTATCAGGCAAAATGACTGGCTGACTCTGCGTACCTTTCATCTGTCGAAATATCTCTCCCCAGCTCTGCGCAAAGCCATACTCACGGGCAAGGATGTTAAAGCTGGCACTCAGGAGAAAACCCTAACGGTGTTCTTCTCGGATATGGAAGGCTTTACCAAACTGGCTGAAGAACTGGATCCTGAACAGCTAACCTCTTTATTAAACACCTACCTAACCGAGATGTCGGAAATTGCCTTCCGCTTTGGCGGCACCGTTGACAAAGTCATAGGCGACGCCATCATGGTATTTTTTGGCGATCCAGAAAGCCGTGGTGTGCGAGCTGATGCAGTGAGCTGTGTGTCTATGGCCGTGGCCATGCAACAGGCTATGAAAGAGTTGCAGTCGCGCTGGCGAGCTGAGGGAATTGCCAATCCACCAGCCCTGCGCATGGGCATCAATAGTGGAGTCTGTAAGGTGGGTAATTTTGGCACTGAGAATCGTCTCGATTACACCCTGCTGGGCCGCACGGTTAACCTTGCCAGTCGCCTAGAATCCGCAGCGGCAAGCAATGAAATTCTCATATCAAAAGACACCTACGTGCTAATTGCAGATGCGGTTGACTGCACCGATAAAGGGCAGATCAGCGTCAAGGGATTTGCCGCCCCAGTGAATGTCTTTAGCGTCACTGACCTGCACAAGAACATCGCCATCAAACAGGCCATTGAAGATCGAGCCCTGGCCAAAAGCGTTCCACCTAGAGCTTTACCGGAAGAAATATTATCAATAAATCACTTTAAGCAAACTCTTTAAGACGCTGATATAAAAACAAAATTACTGCCTTACTTGACGGTGACTTGGTGGGAATGGGTAGCGACTGCTACGAAACGGATTGATATCCAAACCGCCGCGACGCATGTAGCGAGCGTAGACATCGAGCTGCGCAGGCTGGCAACGCTGCATAATATCCCCGTATATTTTCTCCACACATTGCTCGTGAAAATCCTGATGCTGACGAAATGAGACCAGGTATTTGAGCAGTCCTGCGCGGTCGATCTGTGCACCCTGATAGCTGATATAGACCGACGCCCAATCCGGCTGATCGGTGACCGGACAGTTAGTTCTCAGCAGGTGGGAATAGACAGTTTCTGTGACGGTTTCAGCGGCAGCTTTATCAACAGATTCGGAGCCGTCTGCACCCTCTTTCCCGGCCTGATTTAAGACCAAAAAGTCGGGGTTTGGCGTGTAGCAATCAATCGCAATAGGCTGCTGATCGAGACAGTACCCCTGAGGTTCAGTCACCGGACGCAAGCCGTTGTACTCTGCCAGTTGGTAAAAAATAATGTCTACATCACCCTGAGCAGCGGCGGATAGATCCGCTGTCATACACTCTTGCACTGCCTGCTGCGACTCAAACTGACTCTGATTAAAGGAGTTCAGGTAGAGTTTAAAGGACTTCGACTCCACTATGTTCACGCTGGTACAGGGCACCAAAAACTCGACAATGGCCACCTGGGGCATGCCCTGAGTATTGAGCCAAGAGACTTCAAAGCCAGTCCACAGGTCAACGCCAATAAAGTCCGGCAAAGGTCCGCCAACCGCTTCTAACTGCTCACGGGCAGTCGCCCTTGGAATAGGATCAAGTAGTGACGGGTCGTAGCTGGAGCTGTAGACCGTGTCCTTGCCCAGTTCGGTATTCGAATAGTCTGCCACTAACTGCGCAACCTCGAGCCCTTGTCCAACAGATTAAGCGCCACGGCGAACAACAGCACGCAGAACAGTGTGACCATAGTGAAGGCCCAGACAATGTTGATATCACTAATACCGGCGATACCATAACGAAAGGCATTGACCATATAGAGTATCGGGTTGATCTGTGACACGCCGCCCCAGAACTCGCCAAGCATATCGATGGAATAAAACACCCCGCCAAGATAGATGAGCGGTGTCAGCACAAAGGTCGGGATAATCGAAATATCATCAAAGTTGCGGGCAAAGATGGCGTTGATTAATCCGGCCAGAGAAAACATCAGCGACGTCATCAGCACAATGGCAATGGTCACCGGCAAGCTGTGGATACTGAAGTCAGCGAAATACAGCGACAGAATGGTAACAATTAAGCCCACACCGAGACCGCGACTCATGCCGCCGACCACGTAACCAGCGAGAATAATCCAGCTGGGTACAGGTGAGACCAGCAGCTCTTCAATATTGCGCTGAAACTTGGAACCAAAGAATGAAGACACCACATTGGAATAAGAATTGGTGATCACCGACATCATAATCAGACCGGGCGCGACAAACTGTATATAAGGCAGGCCAGACATCTCACCAATGCGCGAGCCGATCAGGGTGCCGAAGATCACAAAGTAGAGCACGATGGTGATCACTGGGGGCAGCAGGGTCTGAGGCCAGATGCGTAAAAAGCGCTGAATCTCGCGGCGCACTATGGTGATAAAGGCAATCCATTTTTGCTGGCTAGTCATGGTTCTCTCCTGTCAGATTTTTCTCAACCATTGTGAAGAACAGCTCTTCCAGTCGATTGGTTTTATTGCGCATACTCAGCACATCGATACCCTGCCCGCTCAACACCTGAAACAGATTGTTAATCGACTGTGACTTCTCCACTTCTACTTCTAGAGTGTTGGGCTCAACCAGCTCTAAGGGATAGCCCTCAATCTCTGGGCACTCGGTTAAGGGCTCACGGATATCGAGAACAAACAATTCTTTGTTTAGCTGCGCCAGTAACTCACGAATACTGGTGTTTTTCACAATCTTGCCATGGTCGATAATCGCCACATTGCGGCACAGGCTCTCGGCTTCTTCCAGATAGTGGGTGGTCAAAATAATCGTTGTGCCACTGGCGTTGATCTCGCGGAGGAACTCCCACATGGAGCGCCGCAGCTCGATATCGACACCGGCGGTGGGCTCATCGAGTACCAGC
>CAJQJT010000176.1 GCA_905478725.1 uncultured Pseudomonadales bacterium | reverse complement strand
TGCCGAAAACGCGCTCAGGCAAAATTATGAGGCGAATTTTGCGCAAGATTGCGGCCAATGAGCTGGACAACCTTGGAGATACTTCAACATTGGCAGACCCTGCTGTGGTCGAGGATCTTATCGAGAATCGACATAATCGCTAGTTGCTATTATCAGAGTAGGAAACTGCGCCGATGATTTTTTTACGAATAGCTGTGCTGGGATTTTTGTCTTTGTGGCTGATATATATGTATCTGCTGACATTGCCAGCGGCAGAACGGCAGAAGTCGGTGCCTTTCTACCAGTCGGATTCCTTTAATGTGATTGCCCATGGCAATGGCAGCGCGCTGCTACCTGGCAACACCCTGGAGGCTGGTGTTAATGCCTTGTCGGTCGGGGCTGATATCTTGGAAATGGATATTCATTTAACCGCTGATAATCATCTGGTGGTGCGCCATGACGACATTATAGACACCACAACCAATGGCACTGGCGCTATTGCCGAGATGAGTCTGGCGCAGATACAGCAATATGATGTGGGGTTTCATAAGATCGACTACCCGGGATTAGTGGCCCCCAGCGGGATAATGGTTCCTACATTGGAATCAATATTTCAAAAAATGCCTTCAAGTTATTACATTATAGAGTTGAAGCCTGAGGAAACTGATCCAGCTGATCAGCTGTGCCTGTTGATCAAACAGTATGGGCTTCAGGATCAGGTGCTGGTTGGATCTTTTTATACGTCAGTGCTTGAGTATTTTAGAGATACCTGTCCTGAGGTGCCGACATCTCTAGGGCAGTCCGAGGTGATTGTTATGGTGGCAATGTCGGCTTTGGGTCTGGGCCATCTGTACTCACCTGCGGGTAGTTCAGTGCAGTTGCCCCTGACTTATTTTGGTATTAAAATTTTAACGCCGGCAATTCTTGCAGCTGCCCATCAAATGAATCTACGCGTTGATATATGGACAGTCAACGATACGACTATAATGAGGGACTTGATTGATATGGGCGTTGATGGTGTGATTACTGACAGGCCTGATTTGTTACGGCAGCTGGTACCACTTTAAAGTTTAGTTTGTGTGGTTTTGGATTAATTTTTGTCGCTTTTTGGACAAAACTGGTCTAAAAATAATACAAAGATGGATAGCAATGACGAGCATAATATGAACTCTATGAAAGACCTCGATATTAGCAAGCAGTTGGCAAAACTAATGAGAAATCAAAACCTTTCTCAGAGCGCTCTGTCGCGTGCGACAAATGTACCTCAGCCAACAATCAATCGAATTCTCAGTGGTGTAACCAGAGAGCCCCGTCGTGATTCGGTTGTTCGGCTTGCGGCGTTCTTCAAGGTCACGCCAGAGAGTCTTTACGATGCACCAGGCAAAAAATCTTCGAAAAATTTAATTGAAGATTTATTTGGTCGAATTGCAACTCTTAATGAAGCGGATAGAAATGCTCTTTTTGACAAAGTGTCGAAAGAACTTAAGTAACGCTTTGTTGTAACATCCCCAGCAGTTTTTTACGCTGAGATTCTGGCAATCCTTCAATAAAAGTCGTGAATTCTCCAAGACCATTATTAAAAGCATCTTTTAACTTATATTCTGAGCAACTGCTGTCAATGCTGCGAGATTCGGGCTCAGTACTTGAATGGCTCTCCATTATCAATATCCTTACTATAACTGGGCTCCCTGCCGATTCGACAAAGATTAAAAATCAGTGATGGTATCCATTCCAAGTTTCCCAAAAATAGAGGAGAAACCTAATCCCTGTGTGATTTATGTTTTTATCTGGGAGTTACCGCTATTTAATGATTGCAGTAAAAGATGAAATAATTATTGTGGGTTAATACTTTAGTATTAGGGTTCTTAGGGCCATAAAACCCAGTTAGAACCCGACTTCTGCCCTGAGTAGCCGCGTCTGCGGTCTTTTGCGCGGTTTGGTAAGCAGTAAAATTTAACTTGTGTTATGTTTTAAGGTCTGTATAAAAGCCCTATGGAAATGGTTTTGGATACCAATTCTACTTCGGTTTACTGGGGCGCTGTCACTCTCGCCTGTTTGTTGGGCGCTATGTCTCCTGGGCCGAGTCTAGTTATTATTGTCAATTACTCTCTATCCCAGGGTCGATTGGCAGGTGTCTGCGCCGCCCTAGCTCATGGTGTTGGTATTAGTATATTTGCTTTTGCAACCGCCTTTGGTCTGGTGGTTGCTGTAGATAAAAACCCTTTATTGTTTGGCGCAATTCAGATTTTTGGTAGCTTTTTTCTTCTGCTGATGGCGGTGAAACTGCTGTTCGCGCCTTTGGATAAACAGATTGATATTGTGGTGGCTGCCAAAGCATCTCGTGTGACTGCAGCGCGGGATGGCTTTTTAATCGCTCTGATAAATCCGAAAATACTATTTTTTTTTACTGCTCTATTTAGTCAGTTTGTACGGGTCGATAGTGAGCCTTGGGAAAAGCTAGGATTGACTCTTATTGCTGGTGGCGTAGACGCGCTGTGGTATATTCTGGTGGCTATAGTGATATCCCAGACTGGCGCTTTAAGCAAATTCCAGCGCAACAGTTGGTGGTTGGATAAAATCTTCAGCGTATTATTATTCGCCATTGCTGTGCATTTTATTCAAGAGATTTCTCAGACCAGCGACTTTAGCCTATTACTTTCCTGGCCATTCTAGCTTTTCCGTCCAAGCGCTATAATCCAGATAAGAAAAAATTTAAAAGGGACCGTTTTCCATTGACTTCATTCGATGCACTTTATAAATTGGCCGCAGCCAATCGCGGAGGAGCGGATGAGCTCGAAGCTTATCTGCCACAACCAAAAAAATCAGAACAGCTGAGCGCACAAACAGATGATCGCTATCTG
>CAJQJT010000175.1 GCA_905478725.1 uncultured Pseudomonadales bacterium | reverse complement strand
CAGCCCATGGACATGGCGCGGTCTTTACCGTTCTCATCGAGCACTGTGGCTTTCATGGCTTCGCTGTACTTGGTGCCGAGCTGGAAGATATGGCCCACTTCAATGCCGCGCTTAATTTCCAATACGCCTTTTCCGTCTGGGCTTGGATCGCCAGCGATGACATTGCGAATATCGGCTACGGTAAATTCGCCGCAGTCGCGCTCCCAGTTCACGCCGGTGAGGTGATAGCCGTCGCGATTGGCGCCACAGACAAAGTCGCTGAGCTGCGCGGCCCAGTGATCCACAACTATGGGCAGGTTGAGATTAACCGGACCAATGGATCCCGGTGAGCAGTTCAGCGTGCTTTTAATCTGTTCTTCGGTGGCGAAGGTGACTTCGGTTTCGAGACCCAAGGCGCGCTGAGCTTTGACTTCATTGAGCTCGTGGTCGCCGCGAATCATCAGGCCATAGAGGTGAATTTTTCCCTCTTCGTCTTCGGCGCTAACAATAAGGGCTTTCAGGGTTTTCTCGGCACTGGTGTCGACAAACTCGCAGAGCTGCTTAATCGTGTGAACGCCGGGGGTGGCTAGCTCTGCCATTTCTTGGGTGGCTGCCGGGGTAGATTGGCTGGGTGCCAGTGCGTCGGCTTTTTCGATATTGGCAGCGTAATCACTCTCGCTAGAAAAGACGATTGCATCTTCACCGGAATCTGCCAGTACGTGAAACTCATGGGAGACACTGCCGCCAATACTGCCGGTATCGGCCAATACTGCGCGATAGACTAGACCTGTGCGATCGAAGATCGTCGAATAGGTCTTGTACATCAGGTCATAAGTCTCTTGCAGAGATGCACTGTCTATATGGAAGGAATAGGCATCCTTCATGCAAAACTCTCTGGTGCGCATGACGCCAAAGCGTGGGCGCCGCTCATCGCGAAACTTGGTTTGAATTTGATAGAAGTTAGCCGGCAGCTGTTTGTAGCTGCGAATTTCATTGCGCACAATGTCGGTGATCACTTCTTCATGGGTGGGTCCGAGACAGAACTCGCGACCATGACGATCCTTGATACGCAGTAATTCAGGGCCAAATTGTCCCCAGCGTCCAGATTCTTCCCAGAGGTCGGCGGGTTGTACTACGGGCATCATCACTTCTAATGCACCGGACCTGTCCATCTCTTGACGAACAATGGCTTCGACTTTGCGAAATACGCGCAGGCCAAGGGGCAGCCAGGAGTAGAGTCCAGAGGCAACTTTGCGGATCATACCGGCACGCAGCATCAATTGATGGCTGATGACTTCGGCATCGGCGGGAGATTCTTTTTTTGTTGAAATCAGGTATTGGCTGGCGCGCATGGTTTCTCTTACACTACTGGTGGATGATTTAGGCGGCCATTTTACGGCCCTGAGCTGTCGCCGTACAGAGAGTAAACAGAGATAAGCCGAGATGAGGACAAAATGTTTCAATTAGATCACCGACTAGAAGCGGATACCCTGTTGCTGGGAGCCTTTCCACTGAGTTTATTGTTGCTTAGCAAAGATGCCAATTACCCCTGGTGTATTTTGGTACCTCAGCGTGAAGATATACGCGAGATCTATCAGCTCAATGGGGCCGATAGGCAGCAGCTGTTAGATGAGTCCTGCCTCGTTGCCGAGACGTTAAATAAGCTTTTTGCTGGGGATAAAATCAATGTGGCGGCAATAGGCAATATGGTCCCGCAACTGCATATGCACCATGTGGTGAGATTTAAAACTGATGCGGCCTGGCCTGGACCTGTCTGGGGAGCCGTGGCTGCAGCGACCTATCCGCAGCAGCTGTTAACTGAAACAGCTGAGCGGATTGTCACTGCGCTGGCACCGTTAGGCTTGGCTACTGAGTAGTACTTAGTAGCCTTTTGTCAGCAGCCTTGATTGGCGTCAGATGTGGCGGAGATTACTGCGCCATATCCTTTAGACCTTTTAGGGCATGCACTTTCACTGCGACTGAAGCAGGGCGTGCCTTGAAGGTGGTTTCTTTGCCGGTGAAGGGGTTGGTGCCTTTGTAGGCTTTCTTGGCTGGTCGTTTTACGGTGTGAATTTTAATCAGACCAGCTAGGACAAATTCGCCCACGGAGCGCTTTTTAACATGGCGTTCTACTAGAGTGGCCAGTTCAGTAAGCAGAGTGTTGACCTGCTTGCGAGTTAGGTCTGAGTTCGCGGCCAGTTCACTGATGATTTGAGTCTTGCTATAGCGTTCCCGAACAGCTGTGGTTTTTTTAGCTGTTGCTAGGCTCTGTGCCGGGGCTTTTTTCGTTATAGGCTTTTTGGCTACGGCCTTTTTGGCTAAGGGCTTCTTCGCTAAGGGCTTCTTAGCGACGGCCTTCTTCGCAGCGACTTTTTTGGGGGCTTTTGTTACAGCAGATTTTTTAACACTGGTAGTTTTTTTAGCAGCGGATAGAGTCTTTTCCTTTACCGGCTTTTTAGCCTTTTTTGCAGTTGAGGTTGCTTTCGCAGATCCTTTCTTAACAGCCATCACATTTTCCTTTATAAATGTAAATCCGATTTCATCCCTGCTGTATTGCGATCAGCGGCCAACAGGGCCTCGCAATCATTTATAGCCGCTGTTTTCCGGTATTGCCAAAAATGGCAATGTTTTTCGTGTTTTTTTAATCTCCGGCGTGCTCAGCCGATGCGCGGGCATTCTACAAGTGTCAGTGCTGGGGTATAATGCGGCGCTTTTTTGCTCGCGACAGGGGTCTTCGAGACTGGTGTAAAGGCCAAGGTACGGCGCGATAAGCATTTAAATAAGTGTATTTTCACGCTCTGAGCGTTTTAGGAAAAAATTTATGCCCATATATGATTATCGCTGCGCGGCCTGTGACCATGAACTCGAAGCGATACAAAAAATGAGTGATGACCGGCTGGTGGATTGTCCAGCCTGTGAAAAGCCCGAACTTAAGAAGCAACTTTCAGCAGCAGGTTTTCGCCTGAGTGGAAGTGGCTGGTACGAGACCGACTTTAAAACCGGCAACAAAAAGAATCTTAGCGACAGTGGTGGTGGCTCCAAGACATCTACTACTGATGCCAGTAGCTCTTAAATCGGAGCTTATTTTACGAGCTTATTTTACGAGCTTAATTTAAGAACTCATCTAAATTTAACCAAAGCAAATTAGAGTAGGGAAAGACAACAGATGTATCGATCTAACTATTGTGGATTATTCACCAGTGAACATATTGATCAAGAAGTAACACTTTGCGGCTGGGTGGATCGTCGCCGCGATCACGGTGGCGTTATCTTTGTCGATCTGCGCGATCGCGAAGGCATTGTTCAGGTAGTATTTGATCCCGATGCCGGTGAGTTCTTTGAACAGGCCGACAGTGTTCGCTCTGAATATGTATTGAAGGTGACAGGTATAGTCCGTGCTCGCAGTGCTGCGACAGTCAACAGCAATATGGCCACCGGTGAGATCGAAGTCTATGGCACCGCCATGGAAATCCTTAATAGCGCCGTGACGCCGCCGTTCCAGTTAGATGATCATGTCACCGTCGGTGAAGATGTCAGACTGAAGTATCGCTACATGGATCTGCGTCGCAAAGAGATGCAGAACAGTCTGCGCTTCCGCTCCAAGATCAGCTCATCGATCCGTAATTATCTTGTTGATGATGGCTTTTTGGACATAGAGACGCCGATCATGACCAGGGCCACCCCAGAGGGTGCACGTGATTATTTGATTCCTTCGCGAACTCATCCCGGACAGTTTTTCGCTATGCCGCAGTCGCCGCAGCTGTTTAAGCAGTTGTTGATGGTCGCCGGATTTGATCGCTACTACCAGATTGCCAAGTGTTTTCGCGACGAAGATCTGCGCGCCGATCGTCAGCCAGAATTCACACAGATTGATATAGAGGCCTCTTTTGTTGATGAAGAGGACATTATGTCGACCACTGAAACTATGATTCGCGGTATCTTTTCTGAGCATATGGGTGTGGATTTTGAAAGCTTCCCGCGCATGACCTATGCCGATGCCATGCACAGATACGGTTCGGACAAGCCAGATTTACGTATTCCCCTGGAGCTGGTCGAGATCAAAGATCTGCTAAAAGACATTGAGTTTAAAGTCTTTGCTGGTCCAGCTAATGACCCAGCCTGCCGTGTCACTGCATTGAAAGTGACTGGTGGTGCAGAAATTTCGCGCAAGAAAATCGATGAGTACACCAAGTTTGTCAGCATCTACGGTGCCAAAGGTTTGGCTTGGATCAAGGTCAATGCCATTGAAAATGGTGTAGAAGGTTTGCAGTCTCCGATTATTAAATTCCTCGGCGACGAAGTAACCATGAATATTATGCAGCGTCTAGATGCCAAGAATGGCGATATCGTCTTCTTTGGTGCCGA
>CAJQJT010000174.1 GCA_905478725.1 uncultured Pseudomonadales bacterium | reverse complement strand
TACTGTGTCTGATACGCAAAACAAAATTCTAGATATTCTAAAAGACGGTGAATTTCATTCCGGTGAAGCTCTCGGTGAAACTCTCGGCTGTAGTCGAACAGCGATCTGGAAACAGCTACAGAAGCTTGAGGCTCTAGGTCTGGTTGTTGAGACCACCAAAGGAACCGGGTACCGAATTGTCGGTGGTGTCGACTTGCTCGATGCTCAGGCAATTACCCAAGTATTGTCCACTTCAGCCACCGAGCATCTGGCCAAAGTTGAGATTTTCCAGAATATCGATTCAACCAATAAGTATGCCCGTGAACTAGCCGAGAACAGCTCCGCCAGTGGATCAGTAGTACTGGCGGAGCAACAGAGCGCCGGACGCGGGCGTCGCGGAAAACATTGGGTCAGCCCTTTCGCCGCCAATATCTACCTGTCCATGGTCTGGGATTTCGAACAGGGTGCTCAGGCACTTGAAGGCTTGAGTCTGGCCGTCGGTGTCGCGGTAAAGCGGGCGCTCAGTACTCAGGGCATTGATGCCGTGAAGCTGAAATGGCCGAACGATATCTATATAGAACAAAAGAAGCTCGGTGGAATACTGCTGGAAATGGTTGGCGACCCAGCTGGTCAGTGTACGGTTATTGTAGGCATTGGACTGAATGTCTCTATGCCGGCTAAATCAGGAGGCGAAATCGAACAGGACTGGACCGATGTGGCTACTGAGCTAAAGCGCCAAAATCCAGCTAGGTCATCACCAAGCAGAAATGCCCTTGCCGCTGCACTGATCTCTGAAATCCTACCTTTATTAAGTAGTTTTCAGTCCCAGGGCTTTGCCGCCTATCGCGAAGAATGGCAGGCTGCCGATGCTTTCTATGGTCTCAATGCGGTGATCAGTACGCCAAAGCAGTCCATAGCGGGTGTTGTAAGAGGCGTAGATAGCAATGGTGCGCTGCGGCTTGAATTGGAAAACGGCAAGGTGGAAAGCTTTATTGGCGGCGAGTTGAGTCTGAGGTTGGTCAAATGATCTTACAGATTGATGCGGGCAATACGCAGATCAAGTGGCGAGTTATTGAGGGCTCCAGGAGCGGTAATAAAGGTTACAGGACTGTTGATAAAGGTTGCAGGACTGTTGCCGAAGGCAATCAACTAACCTCTTCCATATTGACTGGGGAGCCTTTGCTACTGCCCACTGTTACCACACTGACAATGGCACAACTGTCCAATGTCGCTGGTGACACTGTTATTGCGACGCTATCCAAGCAGTTGCGAGCCCAGTTTGCTATCAGTTTGCAAGTGGCCAAGGTAAGTCCACGAGTTGGTCTGGTGAGTTGTGGCTATACGTCCCTGGAGACTCTGGGCGTCGATCGCTGGTTGGCGGTGTTGGCCGCATTTGAGAAAACCGGTCGCGCTGCTGTTGTGGTTGATGCGGGAAGCGCCTTGACTGTCGATATTGTCAACAGTGAGGGCGTTCATCAGGGCGGCTATATAGTGCCGGGAGTCAGGCTGCTTCAAGAGTCCTTATGGCAGGGTACGGATCAAGTGAAAGTGGATCAGTACGGTTCTGGCGAACAACCTATCCCGGGAGTGACTACTGAGCAAGCTGTCAGCCATGGCTGCATTCTTATGTTGGTGGCCTTTATTGAGCGTCTCGCCGCCGAGCGCCGCGCCGAATTGATCATAACTGGTGGCGACGCTCTGCTGATCAAGAGTCAGTTGGCAGTCAAGGCTGATTATTGCCCTGACTTGGTTCTCGATGGCCTGTCTACAGAGGGGCTTGGCTTTACCCTCTGGGCTGATAAATGAAAATAATACTCAGCCTTGTGCTGCTAGTTAATCTTCTCGGCTATTTGATGATGACAAATGTGCCACCCTCAGCTAGTAAAGGCAATGATAGTGCTGGCGCTGAAGAGGCCGGTAGCCTTGTGCTGCTATCCGAGCTCTCTAGAGAACAGCTAGCTGATCTATCACTGCCGCCACCGCTAACGCCTGAGGAAGACCTAATTGAGGTGAATTCGACCCAGGAGTCTGAGGTGAGTCTGTGCGAGGTGCTTGGGCCCTTTGCCAATGATCAATTAGCGGCTGCTGCACTGGCCCTTTTGCTGCCGGATTTGGACAGTCAAAAGGGGCTGATTTTAGCCTCTCCGACAGCCCAATTTTGGCTGTCTATCCCCACCCCTGAAACCCTTGGTATCCCTGCGGACTCCTGGCATCAATTGGAAACGAAAAAAAGATACCGAGAAGACTGCATGGAGGTTGCTAATAGGCTTAAGTTTCACTAGAATCGCGCTCCGTTATTGTGATGCTGGCGTAGCTCAGTTGGTAGAGCAGCTGACTTGTAATCAGCCGGTCGGGGGTTCGACTCCTCTCGCCAGCTCCATTTCTTTAGCTAAGGCATTAATATTGTTGACAATATTATGCTGAGCAAAGAAAATAAACGGCCTTTTTTCGAGGCATTTTGTCGTTTTCTTGCAGTAAAAAGCCATTTTTTGGCGGTTTAGGGCAGGGCGGCATAGGATTTTTTTAGGCAAGATGCCCAGATCGATTCGTCTCTGAAGTAAATGAGGGCGAAGTAAAAGAGTAAAGTTTAACTATTCGGCGGGATTCCCGAGCGGCCAAAGGGATCAGACTGTAAATCTGACGCGAAAGCTTCGGTGGTTCGAATCCACCTCCCGCCACCATAGTTGGATAAGGCACGTTTTGTGCTGAGTTAGAAAAGTAGTCAGTGTGTGGAGGTGGATTAGAGCCACCTTGGTTTGACAAGTAGCTTTAGCTACTTGAACGTCACGTCAGTGACGGCCCGGAGGGTGAGGCTCGCAGAGCCGAATAATCCACCTCCCGCCACCATAGTTAAATAAGAGTAAGCGTGTCCTGAAGCTGGAATTTTGGGGTGACAGGGATCGGCGCGACTTGAAAGGTTTGTAGGTTCAAGCGGGCATAGTTTAATGGTAGAACCTCAGCCTTCCAAGCTGATGATGCGGGTTCGATTCCCGCTGCCCGCTCCAATTATTGGTAAAGGTTTGTGCTCATATAGCTCAGCGGTAGAGCACTTCCTTGGTAAGGAAGAGGTCACCGGTTCAAGTCCGGTTATGAGCTCCATATATTCGTAAAAAGACAGTTTTTGCGTGTGTTATAAGTAGTAGTACGAGTGCTTGGTTTACAAAAGTAGATTGAAGCAAATAGATTTAAAGTTCAGGGCATTAGCTAAGATAGGTTAACGGCCCGCTAATGTTCCGATTAGGAGACACTGAGATGGCAAAAGAAAAGTTCGAAAGAAATAAGCCGCACGTCAACGTAGGCACCATTGGTCACGTCGACCACGGTAAAACCACATTGACCGCTGCAATGACCCGCGTCTGCGCTGAAGTTTGGGGCGGCGAAATGAAAGCCTTTGACCAGATTGATAACGCACCAGAAGAGCGCGAGCGCGGCATCACTATCTCAACAGCACACGTTGAGTATGATTCCCCTGATCGTCACTACGCCCACGTAGACTGCCCAGGTCACGCCGATTATGTTAAAAACATGATCACCGGTGCTGCCCAGATGGACGGCGCAATCCTGGTATGTGGCGCAACTGATGGCCCAATGCCCCAGACCCGCGAGCACATCCTGCTGTCACGTCAGGTCGGTGTACCTTACGTACTAGTATTCCTGAACAAAGCTGA
>CAJQJT010000173.1 GCA_905478725.1 uncultured Pseudomonadales bacterium | reverse complement strand
GTTCCAACTGATATAGCCCACTGCCCCGCCATAGATATTACGTTTCACTGGTTCGAGTTCGTCGATAATTTCCATGGCGCGAATTTTCGGTGCACCGCTCAAAGTACCGGCAGGCAATGTTGCCTTAAGCACTTCTAGGGCGCCCATATCATCGGTCACCTGACCCACCACATTAGAGGTTATATGCATTACGTGGGAATAGCGCTCAACGACCATCTTTTCTGTCACCACGACAGTACCGGTTTTACTAATACGACCCACATCATTGCGGCCTAAATCAATCAGCATGAGATGCTCGGCAATCTCTTTAGGATCGGCGAGCATTTCATCTTCCATGGCCTGATCTTCTTCCTCCGTTGCGCCGCGCTTGCGGGTGCCAGCAATGGGTCGAACAGTGACTTCCCCATCTTCAAGACGAGCGAGGACTTCTGGAGATGAGCCGACAATATGAAAACCATTGAGATCGAGGAAATACATGTAAGGAGATGGATTAAGACGGCGCAGAGCACGGTAAAGATTGATCGGCTCAGCGTGAAATGGTGCCGACAGGCGCTGGGACGGTACCACCTGCATCACGTCACCGGCCATGACATAGTCTTTGACTTTATTTACTGCGGCTTTGAAGTCCTGCTCGCCAAAACTCGAGACAAAGTCTTCTTCAGTCATTCCATCTCCGGCCATATTCATTGGCGGCAGTTGTGGTGTGGGCTGTTCAAGCTTGGCTTCAAGCTCATCTAGACGGGCTTCCGCCTTGGGCAAGGCCTCTTTATCTTTGGCGTCCACATGGACCACTAGCATGATGGTGCCAGAAAGGTTGTCGAAGATCGCCACCTCATCCGAAGCCATCAATAATATATCCGGGGTTCCCAATTCATCCGGCGGCGCACCATGAGCTAATTTAGGCTCTACAAAGCGCACTGTGTCATAGCCAAAGTAGCCCACCAGGCCGCCAGTGAAACGTGGCAGGTTGGGTAGATCGGGCATACTAAATAGCTGACGGAATCGGTCCACCTCACCCAGGGGATCGCTAGTCTGACGATTAACCATGGGTTTGCCGTCGCGAATAATTTCCAGTCGATTGCCAAAGACTTTGAGAACCGTAGAGGTATGCAGGCCAATCAATGAGTAACGGCCCCATTTCTCGCCGCCCTGCACTGATTCAAATAGGTAGGAGTTTGGCCCAAAAGCCAACTTTAAATAAACACTAAGGGGGGTTTCTAGATCAGCCAACACTTCGCGTGTGACGGGAATACGGTTGTAATCTTGACGGGCTAATTCAGTAAATTGTTCAGGGGTCATAACAGAATCCTTGTTCTTTAACAGAATGTGGTGGTGCAGGCGTCAACACGCCTCGATGGCTCTAGTTGCGCCAACGCCACTGGTGACAATTGCTGTCAAACTGTTTTGAACTCGAACCTTTCACGCACTATCTCCGAAACTTAAGTGGCTATTGTAAGCATTTGCACCGACGCGACAAGCGTCAGTGCGAAAGATTATCAATTAACCCGATGCTTTTCAGACAAGAGGCCCTTTATGCCTGTGCCAATTCGCTGCGCATCTTGGCGATGACCTCAGCATAGTCATCGGCGCCATAGATTGCCGAACCGGCGACAAAGGTATCAGCACCTGCGGCAGCAATCTCACGAATATTGTTTACCGTTACTCCGCCATCTATCTCTAGGCGAATATCATGGCCACTGCTATCGATCAGCTGTCGCGCCGCCGCTAGTTTATCCAGTGTAGCCGGAATAAATTTCTGACCGCCAAAACCTGGGTTAACTGACATCAATAACAGCATATCCATTCGATCCATTACCCAGCGTACGGTTTCTAGACTGGTTGCTGGATTTAATACCAAGCCGGCCTTGCAGCCAAGATCGCGAATCAACTGCAGTGAGCGATCAACGTGATTGGAGGCTTCAGGATGAAAGGTAATGTAGGTTGCGCCAACATCGGCAAACATGCGGATCAAATCATCCACCGGCTGCACCATCAGATGCACATCGATTGGTGCAGTGACACCATGGTCGCGCAGTGCTTTACAGACCATAGGTCCGATCGTCAGGTTGGGCACATAATGATTGTCCATAACATCAAAGTGGACTACGTCTGCACCGGCTTCAAGCACGGCATCAACTTCTTCGCCAAGGCGGGCAAAATTGGCAGATAGTATGGATGGAGCAATCAAAAAATCAGTCATATAACACCAGGAGTCAATTAAGGCGTAATCATGCGGGACTTCGGTATGGGGTGCAAATACTTTGCCCGTGAAAGGCGCAAGATGAGTCAAAAGAGCATCAAGAAACCCCTGAAAAGAAAAAAGACCAGCTGTTTCCAGATGGTCTCTTCGCGACTGACAACTTAGTGCTGATTAGTTGTGCTTTTGCTGATGCTTTTCTTTCATCCTCTCGTGGCGTTCTGTCTTGGCCGCGCGGGCTTCTTCTTCAGTCAAAGAACCATTGCCATCGCTGTCCATTTTCGAGAACCGCTCGCGGCGTTTGTCGGCCATTTTCTCTAGAGCTTGTTCATGCTCCTCAGTAGAAACCGCACCATCACCATCTTGATCAGCATGCTTAAACATACCCTTATGATGACCCGCCTTGCCATCATGATCACCGCCGTGGTGATCGGCAGCAGCTCCCAGAGAGAACCCAGCCAACAGTGTTAAAACTAGTAAATTACGCATAAAACCACCTCTTAATCAGATTAGTAGAGTCTTTTTAATAGAGCCTTTTTATTAGAGCCTTTCTAGCAGGACCTATAAGTACACCCATAACGTCAGACCCTACCAATCGGTTGACACTCAAGAGTAGGCATAGTCCTTAAACTGTTCGCGCAGATCTTTTTTGCTGATTTTACCGGTTGCTGTGTGAGGAATTTCCTCAACAAAAATGCAGTCTCCAGGTATCCACCACTTGGCAACTTTCCCCTCAAGAGAAGACAGAATAGCCTGTTTGTCAGGGGTGCAGCCTTCTACAGGAATAACAATCAGCAGTGGTCGCTCGGTCCACTTAGGATCCGTCACGCCGATAACTGCAGCTTCTTGGACATCTGGGTGGCCCATGGCGGCATTTTCAACATCAATCGAGCTGATCCACTCTCCACCGGATTTAATCACGTCCTTAATACGATCGGTAATAGTCACATAACCCTGCTCATCGATAGCGGCCATATCACCGGTATTAAACCAGCCGTCTTCATCTACTGCCGGCTTGTCATCGAGACGGTAGTAACCGCTGCAGACCCAGGGACCTTTTACTAACAGCACACCAGAGGCAACGCCATCCCAGGGCAATTCATTGTCGTCACCGTCGACAATTTTCATCTCAACTCCGAAGACCACACGACCGGCGCGAACACGCCAAGTATCCTGCTCTTCCTGAGTGCCATCCTGCATCCATTCCTGAGGGCGGTTGTAGGATCCCAGGGGACTCATTTCAGTCATACCCCAACCCATGTGAACGATCACGCCGTGGCGTTCCATTTCCTGCATCAGTGACAGCGGACATGCGGATCCACCAGAGACTACAGACTTTAGCGACTCTATGGTTTTTCCTGTGGCATTGAGGTAACCCACCAGGGCCAGCCAAACTGTCGGCACCCCAAGGGAATAGTTCACTTTTTCCGAGTTAATCAGCTTAGTCAGTGTTTCACCATCGGCCATTTTCGGCCCCGGGAATACCAACTTGGCACCAACCATAGGGCCGTTGTAGGCCGTCCCCCAGGCATTGACGTGAAACATTGGCACTATGGGCATAACTACGTCTTTCTCGGAGAGGTTCATCACATCCGGCGTTGAGCCAACGATGGAGTGCAATACGGTACTGCGGTGGCTATATAAAACGCCCTTAGGATTGCCTGTAGTCCCAGAGGTGTAACACATGGAGCTGGCGCTGTTCTCTTCCAGCTCTGGCCAGTCAAAACTATCTGACTCACCTTCAATAAAGGTCTCGTAGCAGTGGACATTTTTAAGACTGGTCTCCGGCATATTTGCCGCATCAGTCATCACTACATAGCCTCTAACGGTGGAAAGCTTGTCTTGAAGCTGCTCCAACAGTGGCACAAACATGGGATCCGTAAAGATAAACTGATCTTCGGCATGATTGATAATAAAGTCGATCTGCTCGGGAAATAGGCGCGGATTAACTGTGTGACAAACCTGCCCTGAACAGGAAATTGCGTAATACAGCTCAAAGTGACGGTAGTCATTCCAGGCCAGCGTGGCAATTCGGTCTCCCGACTCAAAACCCAGCTTCTGCAGAGCGTTAGCCATCTTGCGCACGCGCTGGAAAGCATCTTTGTAAGTATATCTGTGCAGCGGGTTATCGCCGGTTACTGAAACAATTTCGCTCTTTCCATTAATTCGGTCAGCGTGTTTCATTATTGACGTTATGGTCAGCTGGGAGTCCATCATTAAGCCATTCATTGTTAATTCCTCAATCGGTTTTTTCTAATTTTTATTGATCTCGGGGATAAGATTAACATTGAGACAGACTGCTTAATACCATTAATCTGTGGACGGCAAGTCACCTACTCCACAGGGCTGCAGAATAGGCATTTTGTTACAGAATAAACCGTTTATTAGAGAGCTAAATTACTGGTTTTTCGGAATAGTGCGCAGGTGGGTTTCAATTTCTTCGAAATCAGGGAGATCCAAATGCTGGCCATCGAGATCGAAGCTGACGCTAATACAGTTGGCGATTTCCACTTCGTCTTGAGCCGACAGGGCGCTGTCTTCTTCAACTCTTATGGTGTGGGGAAAGCCTTTGCACATAATAGCGTAGTAGCGATGCTCGTGCCCCTCGACCAGACTGTTTAATACCACTATGCGGGTACTGCTGCCGAAATCTGAACAGGGTTTGGTCTGCTGTAAGGCGGCAAAATCGATCAGCGGGATTGTGAGGTTGCGCCATTTAATCCAGCCACACATCCACTGGGGTTTGCCCTCGTCAGTAATAAGCTCCTGATTAAGAATAATCTCGGCGATGGCGGGCATGGGAACCAACAGATTTGCCTGTCCGGTATTGATTGACAGGCAGTCCACCTGAGCAATAGGATTTTTTTGATCTAGAAAAAACAAACTCATTGGCTACAAGCCTCCATTTGAATACGGTCTCTATTGAATCTGCCAGCAAGCTCCTCGACAGTTCCAATAAAGTCAGTCTTACATCTCTCTATCACAGCCTCGGGCATTGCCGATACAGTGCAGGCAGTGGGTTCTTGAACCCAGACTTGGCCGCCGTACTGTTTGATGGCCTGACAACCGCGTGCACCATCGTCGCCCATGCCGGTAAATATAATCGCCCCGCAATCGCGCCGGTATAGCAGCGCCAGCCGATTGGCCAATTGATCGATAGAAGGTGCGTAATGCCCCTGCCATGAAGAGGCGAAGCGCAGCACCCAACCCTGGCGACTAACACGGGTCTCAAACTCTGGTGAAATCAATGTCACTGTGCCGGGCTTTATAAACTCACCAGTACAAGGCACCCTTGCCGGCCAGCCTGTATGAGTTTTGATCATCTTTAGCAAAACCGCTATCTGCTGCACATCTATATGTTGAGCATAGACGAAAGCCAGGTCATCAAGCAGAGGAATCTTGCTTAAAAATTGGCATGTGGCCTGCAGGCCTCCTGTTGAAGCGCCAAGCAACCAAACCTTTTTAGCCTTTGCCTGATGCATATCTGCCTACTAGGCCTGAGTAGAGAGCAGCTCGTCCAGTGTTTCTAACAGGTGCTCCTCTTGGTAGGGCTTGCCCATATAATGGTCCACACCCAACTCCATGGCGCGCTGGCGATGTTTATCACCGGTGCGCGAAGTAATCATAATAATCGGGATACTAGATAGCTCGTCACTGGCGCGAACCCGGGTGGCTACTTCAAAGCCATCCATGCGCGGCATCTCAATATCCAGCAGGATCACGGCAGGAATCTCATCCTGCATGACCTTCAGGGCCTCAATACCGTCTTTGGCGGTAAGCACTGTATAGCCCTGGCGTCGCAGAATACGACTGGTGACTTTTCTTACTGTCACTGAATCATCCACCACTAATATACTCGGTGAGACCTCTTTGCCAGAGCGCGAATCATGCTCAAGACCTCTCTCATCACCCTGCCCAATGCGTGGTAGATCTACAATCGACACTCGGGCCAACTCGTTGAGATCAATAATGACCACCACCTGACCATCGCTCAAAATGGTTGCACCGCCCAATCCTGGAACGCTGGAAAACTGCGAGCCAATGGTCTTCACAACAATTTCTTTGGTACCAATAATCTCATCCACCTGCACCGCAAAGCGACGGTTGTCGGAGTGGAATAGCACCAGGGCGGCATCCTCATTGAGGTTATCTGGACGCTTTACTATCTCTGGATTGAGCAGAGTCCCGAGATAACAAAGTTGGTAATCGACTCCGGCATAGTGGATCAAACTGCCATTGGCGACGGCCTCATCCACCGCTTTGCGGGGCATGAAGTGAACACCATCGATGGAGTTTAGTGACAGGCCATAATGGTCGCCGGTGACATTAATCATCAGCGCGCGGTTAACCGAGAGGGTAAAGGGCAAGACGATAGTGAACTGGGTGCCAAAGCCTGCCGAGGTTTCAATTTCTACCCGACCGCCGCACTGACGCACTTCACTGTTGACCACATCGAGTCCCACACCGCGGCCAGATATCTGGCTCACCGAGTCGGAGGTGGTAAAGCCCGGATGGAAAATAAACTGAGCAATTTCATAGGCGGAGAGTGCCGCATCCTCGGCGATCAATTCTTTTTCCAGGGCGCGGCGACGAATCTTTTCAACATTCAGGCCACGGCCATCATCGGCCAGATGAATAACAATATCGCCACCCTGCCTATAGGTGGTGATCACAATACTGCCGGTTACCGGCTTGCCGGCCTTTAAACGCTCAGCTTCGCTTTCAATGCCATGATCCACCGAGTTGCGAATCATATGCTCAAGTGGCGCCACCATTCTGTCGAGGACCGATCTATCCATTTCGCCCTGAATGTTGTCCATACGCAATTCGACTTTTTTGCCCAGCTCGATTCCCACCTGACGGACAATGCGTCGCAGTCGTGGAACAATCCTGGCGAAGGGCACCATCCGCGTTTTCATCAAACCTTCCTGCAGATCGGTATTGATGCGTGACTGATGCAGCAACAGGGTTTCAGTGCCGATTAATTTTTCAGTAAGAGTCTCTTTAAGGTCGTGCAGATCCGAGGCCGACTCCATCAATGATCCGGTCAATTGCTGTAGATGTGAATAACGATCCATCTCTAGCGGATCAAAGTTATCCGCCTCACCGGAGGCTTCAATCTGCTCTCGGCGATAGTCAATCTGTGCCTCGGTTTCAGTACCCAGACGTCGCACCTGACCCTGCAGACGATCAACTGTGGCGTCCATCTCATCGAGAAACTGAGTGAACTCACTTAGCTGTTCTTCAACTCGACCGCGGAAAATAATATTCTCCCCAGACAGATTGACTAGGGTGTCGAGTACCTCGGCACCTATACGCACCACTTCTTTGATTTCACCTTGAATGGCAGTTTGATCGAGGACCGTCTTTTTCTTGGCTGTCGGCGATGGCTGCATAGACGGCCCAGCACTGCTTTTACTTGGAGTAGTTAGAGACTTGACGAAATCAGCTGGAGATGCAGATTTGCTGTCTTCTTTAACCTGCTCTTTACTCTCAGCTTTATCCATAACAGTTTCGCTGCTACCCGAGATCTCGCCCTGCTCAAAATCAACCAGCTGTTTGCACAGAGCATTGATGTCGCCGCCATGGGCTATCCGGCGAACAATATCGTAGGCGCCGACTAATTTTTCCTGATGAACAATGATCGCTTTAAAAAAACGTTTATCGTAACTCTTGGTATCATCAACGAGGGATTCGATAGCATGGGCGCGATCACCCAAACCGTTAAACCCAGCCATGCGCGCGCCACCTTTTAAGGTGTGTAAATCACGCTTCAGCCGATCCGCCAGTTCAATTTCTTTAGGACTCGAGCGCCAGGCCATTACCAACTCTTCAATATGGCTGACAATATCGTCCGCCTCTTCCACAAAAACGCCGACAATTTCATTGTCCAGTTCCATATCGACTATGGAGATCGAGCTCGCTTCAGTGGCGGCGGGCGGGCTGTCTTTTGCGGTGTCAGCTTGGTCATCGAAGTCTGCGGCACTGCCATCCATATCGATCAATGACTCAGTGATATCTCCCTCGGGAAGGGTCAACTCAGCTTCATATGGTATTGCAGACCGTGTATCTTCTCGCTGTTTTTCGCCAGGCTCTTTATCGAGTTCTTTATCGAGTTCTTTATCGAGCTCTTTATCGAGTTCTTCAACGGGCCCCTCTTCAATAAGCTCATCTTCAACGAGCTCATCTTTAACGGTTTTGTCCAAAGTAATTGAAGCAGAATCCTCTGACTCAACGTCTGTATCCACCGACACTGGAATCAGCGCAGTCTTTTCCGCTAACTGCTCGGTAAGCTGTCCCGCTATATCGGCTAAACGATTTCTGTGGGCTTCAGATATGGCGGTTAAATCCTGATCCGCGGCGAGCATATCGAAGAGGTTGAGCAGATCTTCATGGCTATCTTTTAGGCTATCAATAACAGCTTGATTGGGTACCGAGCCTACCTCCAACAACAGGCTATAAATTCCTGCCATTAATCCCGACAGCTCTAATATCGGCGCTATATCCGCTTCGGCCAACTGTTCCTGAATCGCGTCTAAATCAGTCTTCAGTTCATTGAAAACCACTCTCGGGGGTGCAGTTTGACGCTGCAGATACTCGTACAGAGCAGGATAATTTTGCAGTGACAACAGGCCCTCGGCCATAAGCCGTTTTACGGCATAAAAATCTTTGCCGTCACTATCATTGTTTACACCGCGCAGTAAATGGCCGACGGCTTTCTCACGCAGTTCTGATAGGCGTGCGCGGAATAGGGGCAAGCCCTGCATCTCGCCCAGTTCGCCACCGGTCATGCGCGCCAGAATGGCACGGAAAAAATCTGCCGCATCTTCCACTAGATGAACAATATCTTCGTCGAGACAAATTTGGTGATGATGTAACTCTTTAATGAACTCTTCAAGCGGTGTCACCAACTCACTCAGCTCGGAGAAGTCAGCCATCTCTGCAGTGCCCTTTAAGGTGTGTAATGCTCGCTGCAGTGCCAGAGAAGGTGTTTTATAGAGCGGTGCCGAGCTGCGAGTCTGGACGATAAAGTCGTCTATGGTTTTTAAATGACCCTGAGCTTCATGAACAAACATCTCAAGCAAGATCGCTTCGTGTTCAGCTTGATCGTCGAGTTCTTCGTTTCGCTCTTCGTTTCGCTCTTCGTTTAGTTCTTCACTTGACGCTTTATCTAGTACTTCGATTTTTTGCTGATTAACTTCAACTGTTGGCTTAGCAATCTCTGAGTCTTTTTTAAGCTCTGCACTCTTCGTATTTGCGGTATCGGAAGTATCCAGGGTCTCAGACTGTTTAATAGAAGCTTGGGCAACAAAGACTTGGGCAGCAAAAGCGTCTTCGGGAGAGAGTTCCTCAGTGGAGGTCTCTTCATTGGAGGGCTCTTCATCGCAAGCTTCTGCCAAAGCCACTCCATCATCTGCCAGATTTACCTCAGCCACAGGAGCGACGTCCAAGTCTAACAGCTCTGCGGAAGGCTGACTCAAGGCTTCATCATAAGCGAGGCATCTCGCTGCTTCGGTAATAGCCTCGATGCGCTGGGCGTTCTCCATGGGTTCATTTTTTGCAAAGACCGGGATCATCTGACCAAGAGTTTCAATGGCTATACCCGAGAGATCAATCATCATCTCAGTACATTTCACGTGACCATTGGTGACTCGATTAAACAGCTCCTCCATGGACCAAGCTAGATCGCCTATCGCCATGGCACCGACCATACGGCCACTGCCCTTTAGGGTATGAAATGAACGCCGAGCCGTGGCGAGGGATTCTTCATCTTGCAGCTGGCTTTTCCAAACCGGCAATAATGTTCTCAGTGTGTCAAAAACTTCATCGGCCTCTTCGATAAAAATTTCAACAATTTCCTCATCGACTATATATTCATCTTCGTCTGCAGGAACTATGTCGCTCTGCTTTGTATCGTCCGAACTGGAAACCAGCACTGGCTCTTCACTGTCATTTGAGCTGGGCTCCTGAAGCTCCTCTAGGGAAACGAGTTCTTCGAGAATCTCTTCTGGCTCGGCATGTAATCGAGCCTCTTCAACCCTGACCTCAGGTGACACTTCAACTTCGCCCTCTTGTAACAGCGCAAAGATACTCTCCTCAGCGGCGATTAACACATCGTCCTGAGTGAGTTCACTATCAGCGGGAAATTGTTCAAGATAGTATTCAACAATAGTAATAGCATCGGCGAAAGTATCTAGAGCATGCCACTCAATCTGCTGCCCTTCAGCGGACAGTATATTTTCCACATAATCAGCGCAGCCCGCGACAACCGATGCCGCTCTAGACAGACCAATGATATGCAGAGCACCCTGCAACTCCGTAAACATTGCAGGTACTCGAGAGAGTAGTTGCACATCCCACTGGGAATTTATAAATGCCACCACCGCTTCTTTAATGCGCTCTATTCCAGTGCGCGACTCGGCTAGCAGTACCTTGCTGGCGCTGTCGAATTCAAATTTATTTTGCTGACTATCGAGATCCACTGTGCCTGAAAATTTGTCCGGGGTAGCGGCCCAGGTATTCAGTGCCAGTTCTACTTCAGCAAGACGTTGAACTGCCTCGGCAATATGCTGATCCTCAACGCCGGAGCTCTCAGGAGAAAATATTCTCTGTAACTGGCTGTCCACTTTAGTGATGGCATCGCGCAGTTTTCCCTGACCGACCAGGGCCAGGGTATCTGCCATATTGGCCAGTACCGGCAGTGCTTCGCGCACCTCGTCAGCAGAGAGTCCGCCCTCAATAGAAAAGCGTTCTAGCGCTGAGCGTACTGTGGCTAGTTCACCCTGAATCGCCACTACCAGTGAGCGTACAACTAGTGGGTCATACTGAGGTACCAATCGGCCATGCTCGGGGTTAACGGTTCCCGTGGGGAAGGCTTGAGCGAGCTTATAGTCTTGCCAGATAGACTCTAAGGCCGAGGTGTTGGGTTCAACGGTGGTCAGATAATAGAGCAGGTTTTTAAACAGTGAAATCTCCGGAGCTGCGCACTCCCCTAGAGCCATTTCTTTTGCCTGCAGC
>CAJQJT010000172.1 GCA_905478725.1 uncultured Pseudomonadales bacterium | reverse complement strand
CTCGGCGACAGCGAACAGCCAGAGCAATTGCAAGAAGCATTGTTTGGCGAAGCAAGACTGATTAAATTTACCGATATTAGCAGCACAGCTAAACGCTCTGAAAAAGCCCTTAGCGAGAAAAAAGCCCTTAGCGAGAAAAAAGCCCCTAGCGAAGAAACCAGTAACCAAGAGCCACTTGAAATCGAACCTATGGAGATCTCCATGGCCATCACTAGCAACGGTGTGCCGAGGAATATAGAGATTATTAACCCACCGGAAGATCTCGACAAAAATGTCCGCCGCACTATTTTTAAAGATATCCGCGCACAGCGTTACAGACCCAAATTAGTTGCGGGAGAGCCGATTAGCACTGCTATCCAATTCCCCTATGGGATTAAACAAACCGCCGAGACAAGAGACGAATAATGGGTAGAGCCTTCACTACAAATTCTTGCCAAGGGTCAGCGCTAAAGGCGCCGCGATTGTCGATTAGATCACCTATTGAATGGCCTCTGAACTTGCCCCTCAAAATAGCAGCAACTACTATTTTGACTCTCGTTTTGAGCAGCTGTCAGATGCCCTCTCCCACCAGTTCCGGGTCACCAATGCCCTCTTCTTCCGGAGGTGGATCATCTGGTCTACCGCCAAGTTCTCCCAGTCCCGGCGGCGGCATGCCCTCTCCCGGCGGCAGTCCCTCACCATCTGGTGGGTCGCCCTCTGGCGCTGACGGCTCTGCAAGTTCTGAGGGGCCTTCAGGCGCTGACGGCTCTTCTGGCGCTGATGGCTCTTCTGGCGCTGACGGCTCTTCAAGTGCTGGCGGCGAAGAAAGCACCGAGAACCTAGACGAAGCTCTAGACGCGTCACTAGAAGAATTTGACGATACGGTTATGGGCGGCGATGGCGGCTCAAGTGATATAGACATTCTCAGCCCCAGTGGCTCTAGTGGCGGCATCGACAGTGACGAGCCATTGTTTGAAGAAGCTGGTGAAGGGGGCTCTGATCGCAGCGCTTCCGTAGAACAGCGTGCCGCCGAGGGAGCCAAGCCTGGAGCTACTGAAGGGGAAGGAGACGAGGGCCCTGAAGGCTCCGGCAACCAATCCGCCGGCGCTGCAGGCCAAGAGGACAGAGATATCATTCCTATCCCGGAGGATATTGATGACGGCCAGGGGGATGATATAGTCCTGCGTCAAATTCGTGACGCAGCCAGCAAAGAACAAGACCCAGTACTCAGAGAGAAACTCTGGGATGAATACAGACGTATAAAGAATCAGAGTTAGCCAAAGTGATCAACCATGAGTAATCGCCTAATCTTATCTAAACCAAGCCAACTTGCGGCTCTAGCCCTATTTCTACTAGTCGGCTGCAACTTTGCCAGCGCCGCAGTGGACAAAGTTACCTCGTCGACGCAGCTGACTCTCGACACCCCCTCTAGAGCCTATCCAGTGGAAACCTTATTAGATGTAGGCATACCCACATTAAATGATGGCCTCTATCTCACCGATGAAGATGACACTGTCTTTCCCGAAGTGCGTTACGCCGAGGCAATTTATTTTTCCAATCAGCTCGGCAAAGTACTGGAAAAAAGCGGAGCCTGGGGTGCCATACGTGTCACCCCCAGCAGCGACGTGATTATGGATCTCTATATCAGCGGCACGATTCATCAGTCCGACGGTGAAACCATGGACCTAGAAATCACTGCCACAGACAGCAGTGGCAAAAAGTGGTTTACCAAACGCTACAAACAGACCACCGGAAAATACGCCTACGACAGACGCTTAAAAAGCCTTGGCGACCCCTTCCAAAATCTGTTTATTCGCGTCGCCAATGACCTGCTCAGCTATCGTGAAAAAAAGATCAGCGATCAGCGTGCCGAAGAACTGCGCACCATTTCCGAGCTGCGCTTTGCTCAACAGTTTTCTCCCGAGGCCTTTGATAACTACATCAAGGAAAATCGCAAAGGTATTTTAAGCATCGCCAGACTGCCCGCAGAAAACGACAGTATCCTCATGCGAGTGCGAAAAATACGCGAGCGCGACTACCTCTATATAGATCGCATGCAAGATTACTACGACGGCTTCTCTCAACAGATGCACCTCGCCTACCAAGACTTTCGCCGCTCATCCTACGACTCAGTAGTCCGCGCACGACAGCTAAACAAACAGGGCAACAAACAGATTATCAGTGGTATTGGCGCTATTTTGGCAGGTATCTATGGACGCTCCCAGGCACGCACTGGCATTGCAGATGATGCTGGCACCGCGACTGCAGCAGTGGGTGGCTTTGTGCTCAAAGCCGGTCTCGACAAAAAACAAAAGGCCTCTGAGTACAATGAATCCGTAGCCGAGATGGGCTCTTCGCTGGAAGCTGAAATCGCACCCCAAGTCATTGAACTGGAAGATCGCACCGTGACCCTCACAGGTACAGTGCAGGCACAGTATCAGCAGTGGCAAGAACTACTGGGAAAGATCTATCAGCAAGAACGGACTACACCCTGATCTATGGATAAGCCAACCACCACCGACAGCAAACAAAAAGGGATACAAAAGCTCGCCGTAGCCCTTTTGCTGCTGTTGGCCTCTGGAGTGATTTTTGTATTACCTAATTTGGTCTCTGAACCCTGGATCAGTGGCACCGATCAATCACAGCGAAGCCTAGTTGCATCCCCCACAGTTGTCAGCCCATCCACCGCAGCGCAAAAAACCAAATACCGACAAGAAGCGCAAACAATATTGGCGGAAATTATTCAGCGCCGTGACCGCCTGTTTAATGAGCAAGGCGTAGATCAGTGGGGCGAGTTTGAATTTAAGCAGGCGCAAAAAGCGGTTGAGCGCGGAGATAAAGAGTATGGCTTTGGCGACTACAGCGATGCAGTCAGCAGTTATCAGAAGGCCTTGGACGGCCTCACCGAATTGGAAAGCAAAGCGGAATCGCTCCTTGAACAAGCCATTTCTGAAGCCACTGCAGCCATAGAAAACTCCGTGCTTAGCACAGCGGTTAGTGCCACAGCATTGGCCACCGCCATTGCCCCAGAAAACCGGACAGTGATGCGCCTAAGCCAGCGAGTCCAAGGTCTGCCAACGGTTATCGACGCCATGGAACGAGGTGATAAATTGCTCGCGCTGGATAGATTGGATCGAGCTGAGCAGGCTTTTACTGAGGCAGTTACCGCCGACCCGGAACATAGAAAAGCCGCTGCCGCCCTCGCCTCAAGCCAACAGAAAATTACTGAACAGCGCTTTCGCGGCTTTATGAGCGATGGCTTCCGCGCCTTGGACAAAAATATGTTTGAGGCAGCGACTAGAGCCTTCGAACAGGCCGGTACTGTTTATCAGGCCAATTCTGCTGTTGCCCAGGCACTGGCTCAGGTAGAGACACGGCGCTCTCAGCTCTGGGTCAGCGAGCGCATACTTGAGGCAACCAAATTTGAGGCTCAGGAAGAATGGCAGCAGGCCCTGGAGATCTATAAACAGTTGCTGGCAACTGATGGCACTCTCACTGATGTTAGAGTAAAGCAGATCCCGGTGAGCGTGCGTGCCGATCTCGATAAGCGGATTAAAAAAACCCTTAGCGATCCTCTGGCCCTCTCTGCAATTAGTCAGTTTCGCCGCGGCCAAAAAGTCCTTCAGGATGCCAGTGGAATACGCAATCCAGGACCAGTGTTACAACAGCAGATAAGTACGCTGCGGAAGGTACTTAAAGCCTCGCAGACCCCAATTCAAGTTATGCTTACCTCGGACAGCACTACAGATGTCACATTGTTTAGGGTAGCCAAATTAGGCGTCTTCGACAAAACCGCCGTTTCCCTAAAGCCCGGCCGCTATATAGTTGCCGGTACAAGGATGGGGTTTCGCGATGTCAGGGTTGAGTTCACAGTTACAGGTCAGGGCTTGGATCAGCCGATTAGTATCAGCTGTAACGAGGCTATTTAGAAAACTAGCTATTTAGAAAAAAGCAATTTAGTAAAAGTTATTCAGTAAAAGCTATTTAATCAGCATATTTTCAGCCAACGCACTGGCAGCAACGGAACTGCGTCGACAATGGCGTAAAATCTTGCCAGCGCGATGTAACCATTACCGCCAGTGAGAGTCCTAATATTAAGCGACCAGTCAAACCTCAGTAGCATGGCTACCTGTTTAGCAAGGCATCGGGCACCATAGAGTGATTAGAGTTAGCGTCGCAAAGAGTCGCAGCCACAAACAAAACTAGAAGAATTATGGTCAATACAAAAAATACCACACCGCTCTCCGCCACGGACTTTACGCCACTGGAAAAAAAACCAGTCACAGGTCGCCGCGGCCCCTCGCCCGCCATGTTATTCACCACTGTCTTTACGGTTGTGGCAATTGCCATACTGGTTTTTTTGTTTGCTGCCCGGGCCATTATTCTGCGTTTAGATCCGGCGACAGCAGAGGTGGATCTAGGCGGTCTCGCATTCCATATTGGCGACAACTATCTGTTGCTCAAAGGCGAGCATCAGTTGAGCGCTCAAGCTCCCGGCTACTACCCCCTGCGCAAAACCATCCAAGTCAGCGGTGAAGCCACCCAAGAAATTGACGTGGCGCTGCAGCCACTGCCGGGCAATTTGCTGGTGCGCTCAACACTAGACGATATTGAGCTTTCCATCGATGATAAGAAAGTCGCTAGCGTGCCCGGCACCATCAGCGACATTAGCCGCGGCGCTCACAAGCTTGAATTTGCCAAATACCGTTATTTCACCCTACAGCAAGAGGTGGATATTGAGGGGCTGGGGAAAACCCAAGCCATTGATATCAGCCTACAGCCAGCCTGGGGCCAAGTTGAATTCAGCACAGTGCCAGAGGGTGCCGAATTATTTATCGACCAGCGCCTGATTGGCCAGACACCATTGAGCGCAGAGGTACTGGAGACCGGAAGTCAGCTAACCCTCAAGGCCCCTGGCTACAAAACGCTGCAGCAGCAGGTCAGAGTAAAAGCCGGTAGCAAAGCCGAGCATCCATTGATCGAGATGATCGTTGCCGATGGAACAGTGGCTATTAATAGCTCCCCCCAGGGGGCCAGTATTACCATCGACAAACAGTTTAAAGGCACCACGCCAATGGATGTGGCCGTAGCACCATTCGCCACGCACAAGATTGAATTGTTCCTCGAAGGCTATCTCAATGCCAAACGATCGGTCAGGGTAAAGCCCGAACAACAGAGCCAAATCAGCGTTAGTCTCACCCCCAATATAGGCACAGTAAGGCTCAACATCACACCGGCTGACGCCGTTATTTTAGTGGACGGAAAACGCCGCGGTAGCGGCAGTCAGACCCTCTCCCTAAACGCCAAGCCTCATAGCATCAGCATCCAAAAGAGCGGTTACGAAACCAAGTCTATGACGGTGACTCCTAGGCCAGCCCATCAGCAATCACTGACTATAGAGCTGCTGACATTGGAGCAAGCCTATTGGGCCTCGCGACCGGCGACAATCAAGACATCGGTCGGCGGCAAACTCAAACTGTTTCAACCCAATGAACAATTCATGCTCGGTGCACCGCGCCGTCAGCCTGGCAGGCGCGCCAATGAAGCAGAGCGCTCCGTGCGCCTGGAACGACCTTTTTATCTGGCCACCAATGAAACCACCAATAGCCAATTTAAGCGCTGGAAAGATCGACACAGTTCAACTGCAGTAAAAGGCCAAACCCTCGATATGGCGGATCAGCCGGTAGTTAAAGTGAGCTGGGAAGATGCCGCACTGTTCTGCAACTGGTTGAGCCGCAAAGAGGGATTGCCCGAATTTTATATTGTTGCAGATGGGCGTATTACCGGCATTGACTGGGATGCTCATGGCTACCGACTGCCCACCGAGGCCGAATGGGCCTGGGCAGCACGAATTGATTCCCAATCAACTCGCCAGGTCTTTCCCTGGGCCAATGAACTCTACCCACCTATGAAAATCAGCGGCAACTATGCCGATCAGAGTGCCAGCGGATTCCTCAGCTTTACCCTGCCCAACTACAATGATCAGTATCCAGTCTCTGCGGT
>CAJQJT010000171.1 GCA_905478725.1 uncultured Pseudomonadales bacterium | reverse complement strand
AAATTAAATTCGCTAACTTTCTAAGGTTGTCCGTCGCTGGCGAAATCTTAGTCCCTTACTCTTTTAAGGGTTTTAGAATTCTGCGTTTTTTATTAGCTCAAGGCTTTTTATTAGCTCAAGGCTGTTTATTAGCTCAAGGCTGTTTATTAGCTCAAGGCTGTTTAGTCGCTCAAGGCTGCTTTTTTAGCTCAAGGCTGTTCAGTCGCTCAAGGCTGTTTATTAGCTGAAGGATATTCAGGAGGGTTTTATGGCAAATGTATTTAAAAGATCATCTACTCTCCTTCGAAAACTCCTTACGGTTGCCCTGCTCGCTGTCCTGCTAATGATCGTGGATAACTTTACCTCCTGGCTTAAACCGGCCTACAGCGCTGCTGATAATCTTGTTCGGCCACTCTATTGGATTGCCAATATCCCACTACGCGTTCAGGAGTGGAGCGCCAATAGTTTGACGCCGCGCTCGGAAATCGAAAGCGATAACCTGCGTCTCAGTAAAGAGAGCCTTATCTATCATGGCCAGTTGCAGCGTATGTCTGATCTGGCTGCAGAAAATATGCGCCTGCGCCGTCTGCTCAATGCCACAGAGCTGCTTCAGGATAGTGTTTTAGTCACTGAGGTGATTGGCGTGTCAGCTAACCCATTGAGGCATACCTTAACCGTTGATCGGGGCAGTGCAGACAACGTTTTTGTCGGACAGCCGTTACTCGATGCCGAAGGCTTGATGGGGCAAATCATTACGGTGCATAAGAATCACAGTACGGCCCTGCTGATCACCGACAGCAACCATGCGTTGCCAGTGCAGGTGTTGCGTAATGGGCTGCGTTCAATTGCTGAAGGCCGTGCCGACTACAATCGTTTAAATCTTAAGTTTGTTTCGCCCACAGCCGATATTCGCGAAGGTGACAAGCTTGTCAGTTCGGGTCTTGGTGGTCTTTATCCCGCAGGCTATCCGGTTGGTACAGTCCTGAGTATTGTCAACAAGCCCGGCGACAACTTTCTTGAAATTGATATTGACCCCTCTGCTGAGATTGATCGCAGCCGTCATTTATTATTACTCTACACCTCTAGGGACAGCGCTGCGGACGCGGTTGAATAATGGAATCTGACAATCGTGGCATCGCGGTTTGCCTGACGCTTATTCTTGCCGTAGTACTTAGTGTGATGCCTTTAAGTGGTGATTGGATCGTCTGGAAGCCGAACTTTCTATTGCTGACGGTTATGGCTTGGATTATGCGCTGGCCCAATGGGTTGGGGATTTTTTTTGCGGCGTCGGTTGGGCTGCTGGCGGATCTTTTGCTACGTATGAGTCCAGGTCATTCTATGATTGTCTTTGCTCTCTGCGCTGGCGGCCTCTCATTGGTCAGTCGCTGGGCGAAATACCTTTCGATGCTTCAGCGCACCATGTTGATGGCACTCATAATTTCCCTGGTCGCATTCCTCGAGGCGAGTGTTTTTCTAGCTTACGGTCGCCCTTCGGGGATCGAGCACCTGCCGATGAAAATTCTCATATCCATGCTGGTGTGGCCATTTATTGATTTCCTGGTTGCCCGTTCGCAGCCAAGGCAAGGTTGAGTTCTATCTATGTCTGAGACTGTCGCTGATCTAATTCTTGCCTCTGCATCGCCGCGCCGTAGTGAACTGCTGCGCCAGATTGCCGTGCGCTTTACCGTTTTGGCGGCCGATATAGACGAGACTAGACTCGCTAACGAGCCACCAGATGACTATGTTTCACGGTTAGCGCTGGAGAAAGCCAGGGCTGGATACAGTCGTCAGGATGGCCATGGTGGTAAAGAGCGAGATAGCATTGAGGATAGAAAGCTACCCAGCCTAGGTGCAGATACGATTGTGGTTTGCGAGGGAAAGGTTTTCGGCAAGCCCAATGATCAGTCGGAGGCTGCTTCAATGCTAATGGCACTGTCTGGCAGAGTACATACAGTGATGACCGCGGTTGCGGTCTCTCAGGGACCTTGCTCTTCCAGTCGCCTGACTAAAACTCTGGTACGTTTTCGCACAATTAGCCAATCCGAGTGTCAGACTTATTGGCAGACCGGTGAGCCCCAAGGCAAAGCTGGTGGTTATGCTATTCAGGGACTTGGCGCAGTGTTCGTTGATCATCTAGAGGGCAGTTACACTGGCGTGGTTGGCCTGCCATTGACCGAAACCGCCGAGATACTGGAAGAATTTGGTATACCTGTTTGGACGTCTGAGTGCCAAAATTAGATTTGAGCGTTTAGAGATGAAATTTGAGAGCTTAGATTTGAGAGCTTAGATTTGAGAGTTTAGGTTTGAGCGCCTAGGTTTGAAAGTTTAGGTTTGAAAGTTTAGGTTTGAAAGTTTAGGTTTGAGCGCTCTGACCCAAAAGATTCAGATCCCCACAAGAGCATTAACGCAGTACAAAATGGAAAACCGATGAGCCAGGAACTGCTAGTCAATATTACGCCCATGGAAACTCGAGTGGCTCTGGTCGAGAACGGCGTGCCTCAAGAAATTTTTGTCGAGCGCAACAACAAACGTGGCCTAGTGGGTAATATCTATAAAGGTAAGGTAGTGCGTGTGCTGCCCGGTATGCAGGCGGCTTTTATCGATATAGGCGAGGCGCGCACAGCTTTTTTACATATAGATGACCTGCTGCCACGTAAAACCAAGCTCAATGCCACTGATACAGGTGAGCCGGATATTCGCAAACTTTTGCATGATGGCCAGCAAATTGCGGTGCAGGTAATTAAAGATCCAGTGGGTACCAAAGGCGCGCGCTTGTCAGCGCAGCTTTCGGTGGCCTCTCATTATCTAGTGTATATGGTTGAGGGGAAGCATCTTGGTGTCTCTCAGCGTATTGAATCTGAGGAAGAGCGTGAACGTTTAAAGCTTATGCTCGGCACTATTGTTGATGAAGTGACCGCCGAAGAGGGTGCGAAAAATACAGTCTCCGGCGGTTATATCCTGCGCACTGCGGCTGATGGTGCCGGTGAGCCAGAGCTGCGCAACACCGTGCGATTTTTACGGCGCCTGTGGCAGGATATTCTGCAGCTCAAAATTAGCGCTAAAGCCCCATGCTGCCTTTATGAAGACCTGCCTCTCTATAAGCGTGTATTGCGGGATATGGTCGGCACCGAAGTGGAGAAAATTCGGGTTGATTCCCGCGAAGTATTCGACAAGCTGACTCACTTCGGCAATAAATTCAATCCGGATATGGTGCGTTTGCTTGAGCACTATCCTGGAGAGCGACCACTGTTTTATATGTATGCCATTGAGGATGAAATCACCAAGGCACTGCAGCGCAAGGTGATGCTCAAGTCTGGCGGCCATATAGTCTTTGATCAGACCGAGGCGATGTCGACCATCGATGTGAACACTGGCGCCTTTGTCGGCCATCGCAACTTAGAAGAGACAATCTATAAAACCAACCTTGAGGCGGCGGTGGTGATTGCCCGGCAGATGCGCATACGCAATCTCGGCGGAATTATCATTATCGACTTTATTGACATGCACAGTGTTGAGCATCGCCGTCAGGTATTGCGGGCACTGGAAAAGGCCTTGGCCCGAGATCCGGTTAGAACCACAATTTCTGGTGTGACCGAACTCGGATTAGTGCAGACTACCCGCAAGCGCACTAGTCAAAGTCTAGGGCAGATACTTTGCGAAGAGTGCCCCACCTGCTTTGGTCGCGGCTATGTTAAGTCGGCCGAGTCTATGAGCTATGAAATCTTGCGCGATATTTTACGCGCATCACGGGCCTATGAATGTGAGAGTCTGCGGGTGTTGGCATCGGCACCGGTGATTGAAAGGCTAACTGATGAGGACTCCAGCCAGGTGGCAGATTTAGAATTATTTATTAATTGCACCATTCAGTTTAGAGTCGAGAGCCTCTATGCTCTTGAGCAGTTTGATATTATTCCGGTTTAAAGAACAGTGATTATGGCAAGTATGGGTACAGCATTTAAGACGTCGATGCGTTGGCTATGGCTAACGCTCGCACTGCTGATTATCGGTACGGTGATCCTTGTGGTGATTGGTCGCCAGACAATTGCCTATGTAGACAAAGTTCGCGAGCCTGTTGAACAGTTTCTCGCGGAACAGACCGGTTTGCAGATTGAGCTTGGTGAGCTGCGTGGTGAATGGCCGCGTCTGGTTCCAATTATTGAAATCGACAACCTATCAATTGCTGCGGCTAATGCTGCAAGTAATGAGAGCCCGACCCTGAGTTTGGAGGGTGCCCGGGCTGATCTAGATCTCTTTAATAGCCTGCTGCATGGCTCCCCAATATGGCGCGAGCTAGCTGTCGATAAGTTGGCGCTGACGTTAATTGAAAATCAGGATGGACGGTGGAGTTTAAAAGGCTTTAGCGGTGGAGGAGACACCGACTTAAGCCTGATTGTTGATCCGTTGACCTACAGTCGTCTGATTCGCTTCGACGATGTGCAGACGACGTTTGAATTTTATTCTGGCAAGAGCATGGTACTCAGCGCGCGCAATGTGGCGATGGAAAATTCTCAAGATTTCCACCGTGCTGAGCTCAGTGTCAGCCTGCGCGATGATGCTTTGCTTCTCGGTGAACAGACTGCGTCTAATGACCAGACGGCTACTAATGACCAGACGGCTACTAGCGCAAGTCCAGCTTATTTACTAATCGAAGGTCAGGGGGATCTAGCGGATATAGAGAGCTTATCTGCTGAGGGTTATTTCCGCTTCGATGATTTTAATCTCTCTGAACCCCTAGCTGATCTCGTTCGCTCGCTGATGCCTGAGCTATTCGCCAATCTTCCAGACTTTAAAGCCAATGCCCAGGGTGAAATTTGGGTTGCCCTGCATCCCGGTGGCTCGGTCGATTTTGAAGGCAATCTCGCAGTGGGTGAAGTGCCGCTAAACTGGCTGGCAGATGTGCCACCGGTTACCGAGATCAAAACAGAGATCACTGGCTGGTATACCCCTGGGTCGGATTGGGGCGCGCGGCTGCAGGGCTTCAGTTTCAGTTGGTCAGATACCTCTATAGAACCACTCAATCTCGTCTTTAATCAGCGCCTTGGTTCCCAGTGGCATGACTTTGATCTGTCGGTGAATCATCTTGATCTAACCCTAATGTCAGAACTGCTCTATACCACCCGTATTGCTGAGCAGAAAATTCTCGATATTGTCGACAGATTGAAGCCTCAAGGGATGGTCGAGGCCCTGACTCTGGGACATGATGAAATTGGCTATTACGCGTCGGCCAATCTTCAGGGACTGGGGATTGCGCCATGGAAAAAAGCACCTGGGGTCAAGGGACTGGATGGTTATTTGGAGGTCTATGGTAGCCATGGGTTGCTGTCCGTTGCAGATACTGACGGCTTCGAGGCGTTATTCCCGACGGTATATAAAAATTATCAGGCTATCGAAAAAGCTCAGGGAACCATTAATTTCTCTTGGGATGAGGATAGCCAGCAGCTTACTTTGCGCAGTGATGTCATGCGTGCCGAGTTGGATGCTGGTGTGGCTTCAATACTGTTCTCGATTGAACAGCCGATTCCCGCAAAGGACAATCCGCCATCTGTCAGTCTGCTGATTGGAGCTCGAGATCTGGACGCCAATAAGCGCAACAAATATTTGCCCTACCGCATGCCAGGTCAGCTGCGAAAATGGTTAGAAGAATCTATATTGGATGGCCATGTCGATGAGTTTGGCTTGTTGATTCGCACCCAGCCGCCGCGACTTGAACCGTTGACTAAGACGACTCAGTTGATGGTGAAAATGAGCGGTGCGGATATCAACTATGATCCGAAGTGGACAGGCATTCGCGATGCTAAAACCCTGGTACTGGTCGACGACACCTACACTGATGTTGAGGTCTACTCTGGAGCTATTGGTGATGCCTCTATTGTCGGTGCAAAGGTTATCTATGACAGGCTCGGCCCCAATCAACTGCCGGCGATAACGGTTGCCGCGGATGTCGAAGGCGATCTCAGTGCGGCCATGACTATATTGACCGAGTCGCCGCTACAAAGTGGTTTAGGAGCATTAACCGACTGGGACTACAGCGGCACGATGACCAGTCAGTTGGACCTATTGATTCCCTTGCCATCAAGCGCAACTGAGGTTCTTGAGCCTCAATACAATGTCACTTCACAGGTGGAGAGTGGTTCGCTGAGTATTCCTGGTGGACCCATTAGTGTCGAGAAAATTAATGGCGAGCTGAATTTCTCTCTTGATAAAGGGCTTTATGGAGACGAAGTCAGTGCTAACTTTTGGCAGAGGCCAATGCGGGCAAAGCTTTATAAAAGTGATGGCGATCAGAAGATTGCGGTGACCGGTACCATGCTGCCTGAGAGTTTGAATCAGCTGGTGGATTTCCCTTGGCAAGAGGTGGTTGTGGGGCTGGTTACGGTCGACAGCCTGATCACAATCCCTGGGGCCGAGGGCCAGGAGGGCGCTGACGTACCTATAACCTTGCAGATAAAAAGCCAGCTTCAGGGCGTTGAGCTCGATCTTCCTGAGCCTCTGGCGAAAACCGCAGCTGAATCTCAACATCTCAATATGACGCTGTCATTTGCGCCAGAGTTTGAGCGGTTACAGGCGACCCTTTCAGGGCGCACTGACGGACTCCAGTCAACTGCCGATCTGAACTTCGACCTGCGCTTTAATGAGTCTGGTCTAAAGGGCGCCCATATTAGTTATGACCGTGACCAAGAAGAGCCGCAAGAGGGTATTGTGAGAGTGTCTGGGCATCTGCCAACGGCTGACTTTGAACTCTGGCAGCCATTGATAGGTCTATTTCAGCGCTCTGATTCCGCTACCCAAGCCAGCTGGATACCTATGTTTGATCTACACCTGGATCAGATGGACCTGGCGACTCTTCAGCTACAGGATATTCGAGGGATTGCTTCCTTGCGCGATGGTATTTTAGATCTCGATTTCGTGACTGACTTAGCCGATGGCCGGCTGCTTATGTCGACGGCAGATGCAAGCCAGGTTCCGGTGCTCAAACTGACCCGCTTAATGGTTCCCGGGGCATTACTAGAAAAAAGCGTTAGCGAATCCACTATAGATCCACGGCAGTTTATCGCTCTCGACTTCTCTGTGGATCGACTGCAAATTGCCGATGAAGAGTGGGGTTCGATTGGGTTTAAGTTGCGCCCAGAGGTTTCCGGGGCTGCCTTCAGTCAAATTAAGGGTAATCTGTTGGGCCTGCAGCCAGGACTGTTTGATAGTCAGCCGGCAACAGAGTTTTTCTGGGGCTTTGACGGCAACGACTACGCCAGTCGCCTGGTGGGCCCTGTAGGTATTGGCAATATTGAAGAGTTTCTCGGCTTAGGGCTGAATGTACCTAAGGTTGTAGATAGCCAATCTGGACGTTTCGTATTTGATCTTGCCTGGCAGGATCAGCCATGGAATATCTCGCGGGATAATCTCACTGGCGAGTTTCAAGTTGAATTAAAAGAGGGTAGTTTTTACCGATCTACTGGCGGTGCCGGCGCGGCCTTGAAAATGGTGAGTTTAGTGAATTTCGCCAATTGGTTGCGTCGATTGAAGCTGGATTTCTCCGATATTACGGGTCAGGAACTCAGTTATAACAAGCTCAGTGGTACCTTGGAGTTTAACCAGGGAGTGGCGCGATTTAAAGAGCCCTTGAGAATGGCTATGCCCTCAGGACGTATGAGTATGGATGGCGAATTTGATCTGCTCAACGAAGCCGTTGATGCACGTCTGGTAGCGACTTTGCCAGTGGCCACTAATCTTCCATGGGTGGTGGCGCTGTTGGGAGGATTGCCCGCGGCTGCCGGAGTCTATGTAACCAGTAAACTAGTGGAGAAGCAGGTCGACCGTCTGTCGAGCATCAGCTATAAACTGACTGGGCCCTGGGATGATGTGGAGGTGTCGGTAGACCGTATCTTTGCCGCGGATCTGCGCGCCGAGGAGAAGAAGTCTAAGCAGGGCCAGGGAGAAAGGGAACAGAAGAATGACCAGCCGTAATGTTTTTACCGCCGCAGCTGTTCAGCTGCGGCCACAACCGTCCTTGCAACAAAATCTATCTGCCGCAGAGGTACTTATCCAACAGGCCGCTGAAGCTGGCAGTGAGCTGGTAGTAGTGCCGGAAAATTTTGCCTATCTCGGGCGCAAAGATCTGGCTGACGTCGCTGTGGCTGAGCAGGCCAATAATGGACCGGTCTATCAGTTTCTGGCCGAACAGGCCCGGCGTCACAGTCTGTGGTTGGTGGGCGGCACTGTGCCGGTGGCCGATGGGGATTCGCCGAAGCCTTTTGCCCGTTCTTGGCTGTTTGATCCCCAGGGCAATGTTGCACAGCACTATGACAAAATTCATCTGTTTGATGTGGATGTGCCGAAATCGGCTGATGGGACAACGCAGCAGGTGACATACCGGGAGTCGGACGATTATCGCAGTGCCACTGATTTGGTGGTGGCGGATACTGATCACTGTCGCCTGGGCATGAGCGTCTGTTACGACTTGCGCTTTGCCGAGCTGTATCGTCAGCTTGCTGATGCCGATGCCCAGGTGATTTCGGTGCCAGCGGCTTTTACCGCTGCCACGGGTCGCGATCACTGGGAACTGTTGCTGCGAGCGCGAGCGGTGGAAAATCAACTATTTGTGATTGGTGCCAACATGGTGGACCGGGACCATCCACGCAGAGGTCTTTGGGGCGGCAGTGCAATTATTGATCCTTGGGGGACGGTGTTGGCTCGAGTTGATGATGAGCCTGGTGTTGCGGTTGCCGAAATCGATTTAGATCGATTGGCGGAAATACGCAGCAAGATGCCGGTTGCCCAGCATCGTAAACTTTAGAGGGTTCTGTTGTTTTTGAGCTGAAGGCTCTTTATTCGCTGAGGGCTCTTTGTTCGCTGAGGGCTCTTTGTTCGCTGAGGGCTCTCCATCCGCTGAGGGCTCTTCTACTCACTAAGCTGACGCAGATAGGCGAAGATTTTCTTGCTCGCCGTAGGTGCCTTTTTTAATTCCACTTCTCGCGCGGCTTGGCGCTGTAGATTGCGCAACTGCTGCCGATCTGCGGTGGGATACTTCTCCATCAGCTCTTCGATTACTGGGTTGCCCTGGGTTATTAACCTGTCGCGCAATGTCTCCAGCTGCATAAAATGCTGTCTGTAGGTCTGGGACTGGTGGTCCATTCGCTCCAAGGTCTCTTCAATAAAGCTAATGTCTGCGGTGCGCATGAGTTTGCCAATATATTGCAGTTGGCGGCGCTTGCCTTCTCGGTTCTTCAAACGACGCGCTTCAGCGATCGCGTCCTTCAAGTTGTCAGGTAAGTTGAACTTGGCCAGTTGCCCTAGGGGCATTTCAACGAGTTGATTGCCCATATCTTGCAGTGCATGGCTGTCCCGCTTGAGTTGCGACTTGCTGACCAGGTCGTCTTCGTTGTTGTCATTATCAGTATTATTTTTAATATCAGAATCGGTCATTAGCTGTAAAACACCGTGGCAAGTCCAAGAAAGGAGACAAAACCGACTATATCGGTGACTGTCGTGAGAATGACCGAGCCTGCAAGGGCCGGGTCAATTTTTAAAGAGCGCAACATTACTGGTAACAAAGTACCCGCGACTGCTGCTGCGACCAGGTTAATGGCCATGGCGGCGGCGATCACCAGTGCCAGAGTCCAGTCGTCAAACCATGCCGAGACTATGGTACCCATCACTGCCGCCCAGAGCATGCCATTGAGTGCGCCAACGGCAAATTCTTTGCTCAGCAGCCATTTGAGATTGTCTCGCTCGATTTGTCCCAGGGCCATACCGCGAATAACTACGGTAAGAGTTTGGCTGCCGGCGACACCGCCCATACTGGCAACGATGGGCATCAAAATAGCCAGGGCGACGACCTTTTCTAGGGTCGCTTCAAACAGGCTGATCGCCGAAGAGGCGAGAATGGCAGTGAGCAGATTGAGCCCCAACCACATGGCACGGCGGGGTGCGGTGCGGCTAATAGAGGAGAAGGTGTCCTCAGTGTCGCTGAGACCTGCCATGGCCAAGAGACTGTGATCTGCATCTTCAACAATGACGTCAACCACATCATCAATAGTGATTCGTCCAACTAGGCGGTGTTGATCGTCGACAACCGGGGCTGAAACCAGATCTTGGCGCTGAAATAGCTGTGCCACATCGGAGTCGGTGAGATTCACATGAATCGCCTCAACTTCGGTGTTCATCACTTCACGAACTGAGGTGTTAGGGCTTGAGGTGAGCATCTTGCTTAGGGGCAATGTGCCCAAAAAGGTGTCAT
>CAJQJT010000170.1 GCA_905478725.1 uncultured Pseudomonadales bacterium | reverse complement strand
GGGCATGCCGGTTTCATTAAAGGCTTCAACTAGCGGCGCCATCTCGTCACTGACCGCTAGCTTGCCAGTCCAGGAGTCTTTGTGCTGGGACAGCTTGTAGTCGTTGCGCATCAGACTGAGTTCCTGCTTCACCAGATCAACGATTTCCCGTGCCTTTAAATACTCTCTGTCAGCAGCTTCTTTATAGTTTTCACCATTTAGGGCGTTGCTGACATTCTCCAGTGACGCTGTTACCAGCGGATCTAGAGCAGGCTTCTTCGAGATTGCAGTTGCCGCACTAAAAGGCTCGAAGGCGGTGCCGAAACTAATCTCGCTATGGTCCGAGATGTCCGCTCTTTGGTCCTCGGACTTAACCTGCATGTGAGCCTCGATCAGTTGACCAAATTGACTGGCACTTTGATCCTGACTGGCCGCTTCAAGGGGTTTAATCAAAGCGGCTTTAACCTCGGACACCAGATCCATAGCAACAATGATTTCAGTTTGACCCTTCACTCGATTGTTGGCGACGATCATTGCGTCATCGCCGTAAAGGTTGAAAACCTGCTCCATAGCGCTGCGTGTATCGCGGGCTAAAATTCGTTGTAGTTCCATTGCTCAATTACCCTGTCTTAAATGGTGGATATTAATTCTCTTCATCGATACTGACCGTGGCCACAACCTTTACCGACTGATCTTCAGGAATCTCGCTGTAGGAGAGAACCGTGAGATCTGTCAGTCTATGGCGAATAATTTTTGACAGCCAGGGACGTATTCCCGGCGACACTACCAGCACTGCTGGGAGTCCTTGATTTTCAACTTCCTGAGTGTTCTCAGCGAGGGCCTTAAACAGCCCCTCGGCCAGCTTTGGCTCAATAATCAAACCCTGATTAGTGCTGCTTTGCTGCAATACGTTATGCAGCATTTGCTCGAGAGAGGGCTCCAGTGTGATCACTGGCAAGCTGTCATTAATCTCCACCAGGCCCTGCACAATCATGCGCCCGAGTCGTGGTCGCACTGCTGCGGTTAACTCGTCCGCATCCTGAGTGCGGCTGCTCTCGGTGGATAGCACTTCAATAATGGTGCGCATATCGCGCACCGAGACAGACTCATCGAGAATATTTTGTAGGACTTTGGTAATGGTCGCCAAAGGCAGCTTTCCGGGCACCAGGTCTTCGACTAATTTAGGCGCTCGCGCCGCGACTTTGTCAAGCAGCTGCTGGGTTTCGTCATGGCTGAGTAGCTCTGAAGAATTGCCGCGCAGCAATGTATTGAGGTGGGTGGCAATGGCCGTGGCCGAGTCGACAACGGTATAGCCCAGAGTTCGCGCATAGTCGCGCTGGCTCGGGTCGATCCATATTGCGTCTAAGCCAAAGGCCGGCTCTTTGGTGGCTGTGCCCTCCAACTTGCCGTGCACCTGGCCGGGGTTAATAGCCATTTCCCGGCCTACTTTAATTTCGCCTTTGCCCCGCACTACGCCGTTCATCACTATGTGATAGACATCCGGCGCTAGATCTAAATTGTCGCGAATACGAATCGGCTGGATCAAAAAGCCCAGTTCAGCCGAGAGCTTTTTGCGTACACCTTTGACTCTGGTTAAAAGTTGGCCGCCGGCATCTGCATTCACAAGAGGGATAAGTCCGTAGCCAATATCCAAGCCTACAAGGTCAACTTGATCCACATCGTCCCAGCCCAACTCTTCAGTATTGGCTTTTGCGGTCTCGATAGTGGCGGCATCCATGGTAACGGTTAGTTCGCGCTTTTGAGCGCTCTGAGCAAGAGTGTAGGCGAGTACAGCAGAGCCAATGCCGAGGCTTAAAAACATCAGGTGGGGCATCCCAGGTACTAGGCCGAGAAGAACCAAAATACCAGAGGCAACAAAGAAGGCCATGGGATTGTTGAGCTGAGTCTTGGCCTGGTCAGACATTGATTCTGAGGTGGTGACTCGAGTGACAATAATGGCGGTGGCGAGTGACAGCAGCAGCGACGGAATCTGGGCAACCAGACCATCACCAATAGTCAGCAGCACATAGATGCGGCCAGCCTCGGAGAAAGTCAGGTCGTGTTGGCCGATACCGATAATCAGACCGCCAACAATATTGATAATTAGAATCAGTAAGCCAGCGATGGCGTCACCGCGAACAAATTTCGAGGCACCGTCCATAGAACCGAAAAAGTCTGATTCCTGAGTAATCTCTTCGCGCCGAAACTTGGCTGTCTCCTGATCAATAACGCCGGCATTTAGGTCCGCATCAATGGCCATCTGTTTGCCGGGCATGGCGTCGAGGGTAAAGCGAGCTATGACCTCGGATACTCGCCCGGCACCTTTGGTGACAACGATAAAATTAATGATCATTAAAATCGAAAAGATAATAAATCCGACTAAATAGTTGCCTGCAATAACAAATTCGCCAAAGGCTTCAATGACCTTGCCTGCAGAATCTGGACCCTCGTGACCTTTGACCAACACCAGTCGCGTGGAGGCAACATTGAGTCCAAGCCGCAACATGGTGGCCAACAGCAGGATCGATGGAAAGGATGAAAAGTCGAGAGGCTTGGAGCTATTGATGGCGACCATGATGATTACTAGGCCGATAATAATATTAAAGGTAAACAGAAAATCTAATAAAAACGCCGGCAAGGGCAGAATCAGCATCGAGATAATCAGCAATACTAGCGCTGGAACGCCCAGGCTCGAGAGTTCGATTCTCGACATATCCTGACGTATGTTTGACAGTATTGCTGAAGCCATTAAATAAAACCTATTTAAAACAGTAAGTTAACTTTTTGTGTGATTGGGAATTTGCCGCCCTTACCCATGGTTAGCAATATCTGTGCCATAGACTGCATGCCGCCTAATTAGTCTGCTTGGCGAGTTTAATGACGTCTGTTGCCGCAGCTTCCGGCACTGTATTTAATATCTTATGTATCTAAAGGCTGGCGCCGAACTGCCGATGTTAAAAGGAGAGAAACATAAATTTCATCTATCAACTGTGGATCCATTGCCTGAGCTGGCGTGGTAGGCAGAATATTTAGCCAATAATCAAAAAAGCTATAGCGGGATTTACCATGAACAATTTTATTATTAAACGTTTGAAAATCATTATTCTGGGGAGCTTGGTAATGCTCTCGACAGGCTGCGCGCTGACTATGGAAGACTACAATGCCGCTGTGGTTCAGACACTGGTCGGCGAAAAAGGCAATATAGTTGCCACTGGTTACGCGGTGATAAGCGTTCAGCCCCATGATAATCCTGCGCAGCAGCGACTGCTGTCCATAAGGGCTTCAAAACTAGACGCTTACCGCTCACTGATGGAACAGGTCTACGGCCAGTATCTGGATGCCAACACCACGGTGGGCCAAATGGTGGTTGAGAGCGATACTTTCCGTGCCCGTGTTCAGGGGGTCATCTACGGCGCATATCTGGTGAGTATCACGCCAGTGGGAGAGGACACTTACGAAGTTACTATGTCCCTCGATCGCGATATTGTGAATGATCTGCGAGTTCTCTATTTAGACCAGATGACCACGCGCTCCGGCGCTTAAAGGTTGCGCTGAGAGATAGCTGAGATGAAATGGTTTTGTTCAAATATTGGTCCGTGGCGTAGCTGGCTGTTGTGGTCGCTGCTGCTGAGCGCCGCTCAAGGAGCGCTGGCCATAGAGGCAGATCAGCGTCTGGAGGCGATCAAGCAAGCATTGATAGACTTGAGTCTCGGTTCCGAAGTGCGCTTGGCCAGCAGCGCCTATCTCGATGAGCGCGGTGTCCTGCATGAGTCATCACTGTTGACCAGTCAATCGCGAGTGCGCGGCGTGCGAGTGCTCTCCTATCTTGAAGAGGCAGGCTTGAGCAGTGCCAATGTTGAGGCAACCCTGACTGCCAGTACTTGCTCGGTGGCGCGTCCCGGTCTGCGGCGAGAGGCGCGGATCGGCGTTCTCCAGGGCGTTCAAGATCTGCGTTTTGGCGATCATTATCTCAGCGAGTTAAGTGCTTTGACGCAACAGATTTTGACTCAGTCATTATCGCGCACAGCGGCCTGGGCGGTGGCGCCGCGACAGCAGTTTAACAGCAGCTATCATCACAAAATGGCGGCCTCGAGCGGCAATCAACCGCCCTTTGAAATTCAGCTGCGGCTGCAGCAAGCGCAGCCAGATTTTGGTAAAAATATTGGCGGAGTACAGCGCTTCCTCGCCGCTCAGAGCGACAGTGCCCTGCGCTGGGGTCGTGCTCAGATTCCAGCCCTAGCGGCTCGAGAGTCTTGGCCCAAGAAAGTTTTGGCGTTAGAGATGCGGCTTTTTGATCCAGTTCTCGGCACTGCGATTGCTGTTGAGACAGCTGACATTGACTACCCAAACATGCCCCGTGGCTACAGTAAAACCCAGCTGCCAAATAAACTGGTCGAGCAGCTGACCAGCTCGGTGCGGCGCTTTGTCGATCAGATGGATAAGAGCTTGGAGTGTCGGCCTGATTTCTATCATGTAATCAACAGCATGCCAGTAGAGGTAGATCTCGACGCTGATATTAGCTTGCGGATTAATGGGGGCAGTGTAGCCGGGGTTCAGGTTGGCGATCAGTTCTTGCTCAGTCCGACGCCGCAGATCAGCGGTGGCGGGGCTAGTCTCGATGATATTGAGAAGCTGGTTTTAACGCGGGTGGAGAGGGTAGACTCCCACGCAGCGACACTGGTGGTGACTGCTGGTCAGGGTGATAGCCGTGCTGAGAGGCATAATTTTAATCAATATGTGGCAATTTATTTTTAAGTAAGTTGAAACTGAAGGCAAAGGTTAGGAAAGATACTATGCACACTTTTAGTCAGAATGTTAGTCAGAATATTTGCAGCAATATAAAAGGCTGGTCGGCAGTAGTGATCGCCCTGTGCCTGCTGAGTAATGTCAGCCAAGCTGCGCCGGTCAGTGCTGAGCGAGCTCTCGCCCAACTGATGAGAGATGTGCAGCGTCTAGAGCCAAAATTGGCAAAAAACCCATCAAAAGACGGCTATTACACAACCCGTCCCGGCGACACTGTGGATATGATTCTGTTGCGTATGCTGCCCAATATGCCGGTTAAAAAAGCGATTTTGCGACAGGCCTTGGTCAAAGCTAATCCTCATGCATTTAAACGCAGCAACCCCAACTGGATGTACTCAGGCAAGCGCTTGAGACTGCCCGGAGCCGACGATATACACAATGTGGTGTTTATCAAGCAAGCCAATCAGAAAAAGTTCAAGCCCAATGATCGAGTCAGTTGGGTAAAGTATCCCTAGGGTTCTTGCATTCAGTTGCAGGCTGCCAGTTACGAGCAGCCTTTTAAAATAATTTTCCACTAACAGGTTAATCCAGTGCTAGGTCCCGAGCTGATCAACTTAACCGCGCGACCCACGCCGATTTTTTTGGAGGGCTCAGCCGCGATTCAGTTGACTCAACAGGCAGCTAAAGACCTAGGACTAAAAGATGGCCAGATTGTTCAGGGGGTGATTGCAGCCCGCGGCGATCTGCTGAAATTGTTGATCAACAATAAAGAGTTAGAGTGGCCCGGCAGTAGTCGTTTTAAGCTCGGTGACAAATTAGACTTTCGTCTCGACAGCAGTATTTTTGGTCGCTCTCTGGTGCCTATTAGAGGCCTGACAACTTCGCCTGGAAATACGCCTCCGGCAATCCCTTCACCTGCACTTTTGCAGCTTATGCATCGCCCAGATCAGCCCTCGGTTTTGGCCGGCCTGTTTAAGTCTGGTGGCATAGAGGCGCTTGCCGCTCAGCTCGGTGGCAGCGAGCAGTTGCGCGCCAGCCTGATGCTCTCTATGGCAAAGCTCTCCATGGAGAAGCTTTCACCAATGTCGGTTAAGCGCGGTTTAAGTAACTCTGGTCTATTTGGTGAACAGTTACTTGCCAGTGGGGTGGTCAGACAGGGACCTGATCTGAAACAGCTGTTGCGCAGCTTGCTGCGCAATGCACCGCTACAGAGTGCCATTGGTGCAGAGCTTAAGGGCGCTATAGATGAAGTGGAAAGCAAGCAGTTGGAGAGTCTTCAGGCGCAACAGTCGAGAGAGTTGAGCTATAGTTTTGTGCTGCCTTTTATGGATGCCAATGCGGTGGAAATAGAGCTTTATCGTGAGGCCTCCAATTCAGCCGCTGAGGATCAAGAGTGGATTATCAATCTGCACACGGAGTCCCCTAGCCTGGGTGAGTTGTGGTTGAAAACCACATTGCAGTCGGCGGCGAGTATTCAAATGGTGATGTGGGCGCCCCGTGTCGATGTTGCAGATCGCGCCCGTGAAGCTGCCAGTGAACTGCAATACGAATTACAGCGCTTTGGCCTGACGTTGGAAAAGCTCGATGTACTTAATGCGCGGCGGCCCTCTGCTAGCGAAGGGCTCAGTGGCAGTGGCCAAATGGTAGATCTGAGCACATGACTTACAAACCTTCAAAGCGGGCTGTGGCTCTGGAATATGGCAAGCTAGCAGCGCCCATTATGACCGCCAAAGGTCAGGGCGAAATTGCTGAATTGATTATCGAAGAGGCAAAGAAGCAGGGTGTTCATATTGCCGAAGATCCTCAGCTGGTTGCTCTACTGGGACAGCTGGAACTCAATGAAGAGATACCCGAGAGTCTCTATGTGGCAGTGTCGGTGATTTTATCCTGGGTTTATTGGTTAAAAGGTATGGAGCCGGGAGATGAAAAAAATCCCTAAGCAGAGCCGAATGTAGATTCTAAGCATCGCCCACAGAAGTGCGATTGCGGTTGGGGCGCATCTTGCCCAAGCGGTCATAGATTTCAACGCTGTTTAAGGGGTCTGGGGACTGAATGGTCTGCAGTGCACCGCGAATGGTTTCAAGCTTATGGTTGATTAAAATTTCGTTGCGCCGGTGCAGATCGCGACACTGACTCATTAACTCCACTACCTGATCCCAGATTACGACGGTGGCTGCAGCTTTATCTTGATCATCGGTGTGGGCTTTTATTTTTTCCAGCAATTCGTCACTAGCCAAGAAATGGAGGATCTCCAGCTTCTGTGCCTGGAGTGTTTCAAAGCTCGCTAGATCCTGTTGTTTGAGCGCATCAAACTCGCTGTCGAGCACCAGCTTTAAAGCCTGGGCTTTATGTACGGCCTGTGTAAGATGGTCTAAGTCAGATTGATTCATGGTTGCAGCATACTGCCAAGCAGATAAATACGAAAGGATATTAAGAGAAACGCCACTCTTGGGGAGTGGCGGATATGCCTAGAGTCTAAGAGGCAATAAGCCAGAGTTACGCTTTAAAAAGCTTATTTGCCGCCTAACATACTTTCAATAGCGACAAAGCTTTCCGCAATGCGTCGCTCATCCAGGGGATAGTTACCCTCGGCAAGTGCCTGCTTTATCTCAGCCACCTTAGCCTCGTCAAACTCGCCAGCGGTCATTGCTGTTTCTGCAGCTTTACTGAGAATCACTTCGTCATTTGCTTGAGGGCGAGGTGCCGCAGCGGCACTGTTCGCTGTCGCCTCAGGCGCAGATTTATTGTTTTTTAACTTATCCGCGGAGCTGTTCATCTCAACAGCGCTGCGCCCAAGCTTTGAAATACCATCTGTCATTTTGATTGTCCTTTCGGGCTCTAAAACCCAAAGTTTACCGTCTTCCCTAAGTATATCGGCACCAGTTATATTTTCTATAGGGGAATATTGAAATTAATTTCACTCTAGCCTGCAAGGCTATTATGACTGCTAGATTGACGCAGCTCTATCTCGCGACAGTACTCAATCCCCGAGCCTGACCTACAGCAGTGGCAATTGCCTGAATCTCTTCACCGGACTCTGGGTTGAGCAGCAGTACGCGCTGTTCGAGGCGCGCATTTTCTAGGGCCAGCATGGTCACGGTAATCTCAAGGGCTCCAGCGCGCACGCTGAGCTGCACATTGTCACCTTTGCGAATGATATCTATTGGTGTCAGGTCAGAGAGCCGCAGCATGCTACCTGCAGCTAGGTTGCGAATGGCCTGCATCTGCTCGGCACTGCTGTAGTTTTGCAGGCTGTCTTTGGGCAGCTTGCCATAATAGTCTTGCAGAGCAATATTAGCGCGCGTGACGGCTTGCCCTCGAGGAATTCCAGACTGGGTTACCAGCACTTGGTGCCGCTGCTTTATATCGTAACTAGAGAGCACCTTACCTGCGGCTAAATCTCTGGCAGCGCGAGCGCCATTCAGCTGCTCGAGAGTCACTGTTTGTCCTGCCGAGAGAGTCGCCGAGGCGATCAATATACTGTCTATGCTGCTGCTCTCAACAATCTCTCCTGCACCCACAGCCCGGTTCAGTCTGTAGCCCTCGACGGGGGTGACAAGCTGGCGCTGCATAACCAGATCTCCGACTCTTACCGCTGAGGCCAGGCTAAAGCCTTCTATGGCGCGAAGATCACTAGCCAGGCCTGCAATGGCGCTGGACAGGCTTACCAGCTCGACATCAGTGGCGATCAGTTGATGGCCCGCCTTAAAATTGCCGGTGTAACGCAGGGCATTGTCAGATTGATGAACGCTAATACCTAAAAAAATCTGCCAGCCACTCGGTGGGCAGACAGCGCGCAGGGTCTTCTGGCTGGCGGCAAAAGGGTAGTTAAATTCAAAGGCCGTTTTACAGACGGGAATGATTAACCGCCGGTCAGATGGGGCCACTTCGACCATGGACTTCTGCAGCTGACGACTCTCCGCTACCCAATCCTGAG
>CAJQJT010000169.1 GCA_905478725.1 uncultured Pseudomonadales bacterium | reverse complement strand
GGCAAGACAGCGACGGCAACAATTGGCTTAAAGTACTGGGAAAAGGTAATAAACTACGGGATGTTTCAGTGCCGAGTGCCCTTTCACCTTACATTGGCCGCTACCAGCGTTACCGTTCATCACTGAACTCATCCTTTGGTATTAACTCTGCCATGGTGGCAAAAAATCGTGGCTCGGGGGGCATGACGTCTAGGCAGCTGCGGCGTATTGTTCAAGAAGGATTTGATCTGGCGTACGATAGAATGATTGCTGAAGGCTTTTGCGGCGAAGCAAAGGCACTGCGAGAAGCTACAACGCACTGGTTGCGACATACTGGCGCGTCGCAGGATATTGCTACTAGACCCTTAAAGCATATGTCAGATGATCTCGGTCACGCCAGTATGGGCACCACAGATCAGATCTATATACAGTCCGATATGAAAGAACGGGCCAAATCAGGTAAAGGACGAGACGTTTAGTTCGCAAATAACAATGCTATAAATATCAGTTTCTTATGTAGCAATTTAAATCTAATTTACAAGTATGGAACATCCTGATATTAGATGGATGCGCCCTATCGGAGAACCTATCAGTGACAATTAAGATCGGCATTTTACGGGCGGATGACGTCTCTCCCGAGCTGGCTTCAGACTTTGGCCAATACCCGCAGATGGTCGAAGACTTGGTAAATGCCGCCAATCTCGCTCGCGCCACGGGTACGGAATCCCTCGAATTCACTACCTATGCGGTTAACCGGCAGGAGTATCCCGGTCATATAAATGAGGTTGATGCCTATATCATTACTGGCAGTAAAAGCAGCGTCTATGACCAAGAGCCTTGGATTGAGGAGCTACATCGCTTTATAGAAACTCTTCATAACAGCAAAAAGAAGACCGTTGGAATTTGTTTTGGCCATCAGATTATTGCTTCTGCGCTCGGCGGTAAGGTGGAGAAAGCCGCTGTGGGCTGGGGCCTGGGGGTCAAATCGACTCAGCTTGTTGATGCCTCAGCCGCTGCAGGACTACAGCTGGATGGCGACGAATCCAGTATCAATCTGCTCTACAGTCACCAAGATCAGGTAACAGTGCCCGCCCCCGGCAGTACTCTATTGGCTACAACCGATATCTGCCCTGTAGCAATGAGCGCCATTGGCGAGCATATTCTTAGCTTTCAGGGTCACCCTGAGTTCTCTCATGATTATGCTCAGGCACTCTATAGATTGCGTGAAAAGAACTACCCACCAGCCATATACAAAAACGCCATGGCCTCGCTGCAAGAGCAAGAGCATGGCGCGTTGGTGGCAAACTGGATTATCGACTTTATATCCAGCTAGCCGTTAGTTCGTACTTATTGCAGTTCTTAACTGCTGCTTGGCTTAAACCGTCAGCAGTAAGAACTCTCGCTCCCAGGAGGAAATCACCCGATTAAACTCCTCGAACTCCACCAGCTTAATAGAGGTGTAGAGCTGGATAAACTCGCTGCCGAAGATTTCGACAATATCCTCGTCTTCCTTAAGTCCACGCAAAGCCTCTTCCAGAGTCCGCGGCATCTGCATCTCTTCGTTATAGGCGTTGCCCTGAAAGGGTTCCGAAGGCTTTATGCCCTTCTTAAGGCCCAGATAACCACAGGCCAAAGACGCGGCAATTGACAAATAAGGGTTAACGTCAGCCCCGGGAAAGCGGTTTTCGATACGGTAATCTTTGGGTGCTGCGTCGGGCACACGCAAACCCGTTGTGCGGTTATCAAACCCCCAATGGAGATTTATGGGTGCAGCAACCTCTCGAGTGAAGCGACGATAGGAGTTCACGTTGGGGGCAAAAAAGCTCATTACAAAGGGCGTATAAGTCTGCAACCCGCCTAGGTAGTGATAAAACGCTTCACTGTACTCGCCGTCAGCCGTAGCAAAGATGTTTGAGCCGTCCTTTAGTGACAGCACGCTCTGGTGAATATGCTTGGCCGAGCCTGGCTCCGAAGCCATCGGCTTTGCCATAAAGGTAGCGTAGATATTGTGCTTTAACGCAGCCTCACGGGCTAAGCGCTTAAAGGTAAATACCTGATCTGCCAGGTCCAGCGGGTCACCGTGGATAAAGTTGACCTCCAGCTGCGCAGCACCAGACTCGTGAATCAGCGTATCCAGATCCAGGCCCATGGCGTCGCCATAGCTGTACATGGTCTCGACAAAGTCCTCAAACTCGTTTGCCGCATCAATACTGTAGGACTGGCGGGCTGTTTCGTAACGCCCAGAGCGCCCTATTGGCGGCTTCAGCGCTGAGTCGGGATCAATATTCTTCTCTATTAAGTAAAACTCGACCTCTGGAGCTATAACCGGCTTCAAGCCCTCAGCTTCATAAAGGGCCAGAATACGCTTGAGTACATTGCGCGATGAGAACGGATGGGGTTTGCCGTCCTTGGTAAAGCAGTCGTGAATAATCTGCACCGTAGGCTCATTGGCCCAAGGCACGCTGCGCATTGTTTTGGGATCTGGCTCAAGCAGCATATCGCCATCAACGGTGCCTAGCAGCTCCCAAAAATCATCTGAGTACTCACCAGTTACCGTCTGCGCCAGTATCCCTTCGGGCAGGCGACTGTCCTCTTTAACGAACTTACTGGCCGGAATAAATTTACCCCGGGCGTTACCGGTGATGTCCGGTACCAAGCATTCCACTTCCGTGATCTTATTTTGTTTAAGCCACTCTTCCACTGATTGTTCAGACTGCATAAAGCACCTATCCACAGGTTGTATATAAGTTTTCGACTTAACGCGTATTTTGAATAATTGTTCAATTAATGTTGAATTATTATTCGAAAAGATGGTAATGTCAATTCTTAATCAATCTAGGTTCAAGATACATGGAAGAAGTAAACTCTTACTATGCCCACAGCGTAGGCATGCAAACGACTTACCCTGCTCTGCTTGGAGATCAGCAAGTAGATGTGTGTATCGTTGGTGCAGGCTATACCGGTCTCTCTTCGGCGTTACATCTGGCTGAGCGAGGTTATTCAGTGATCGTTTTAGAAGCTGAAAAAGTCGGTTTTGGAGCTTCTGGACGCAACGGTGGACAGGTGGGAATCGGTCAGCGAAAGGACCAGTACTATCTTGAAAAGCAGTTCGGCAAAGAGATTGCCAGAGGTCTCTGGGACATGGGTTTGGAGGCTGTTGATACCGTAAAGCAGCTAATCCATAAGCATGAGATCCACTGTGACCTAAAGCAGGGAATCCTGCATCTGGCCCATCGCGAGAAGTACTGCAGTGAACTGGAGGAGGAAGTCGCATACCTGCGCGATCACTATCAGTTTGATCAGATGGAGTATGTAGATGCTGGCGCCCTACCCAACTTTCTTGATAGTCAGGCCTATTATGGCGCCCAATGGGATAAAGCATCGTTGCACCTGCATCCACTCAAGTACGCCCAAGGCCTAGCCAAAGCTGCAACAGAAGCGGGCGTCACCATCTGCGAGCAGTCTAAGGTACTAAGCTATACCCAGGGCGGCTCAATTGTTGTGCGCACCGCAGAGGGCAGCGTCACAGCCTCTGAAATGGTCCTCGCCTGCAACGGCTATATCGAAAAGCTCGAGCCGCGCATCAATGGTTACATCATGCCGATCAACAACTTTGTTGTGGCTACCGAGCCGCTCTCTGACGAGTTAGCCCAGTCTGTTAGCGCTCAAGACACCGCCATGCAAGACACACGCTTCGTGATTAACTACTGGAAGCTCTCAGCCGACAAGCGCCTGATATTTGGCGGTGGCGAGAACTATCGCCGAGGCTTCCCCAGCGATATCAAAGGCTTCGTACGCAAATACGTGCTGCAAATCTATCCGCAGCTGGAGAACAGCAAAATTGATTATGGCTGGGGCGGCACCCTGGCTATCACATTGAACCGCATGCCCCATTTTGGCCGTATTGGCGACAATATATGGCATCTCCAGGGCTATTCAGGCCATGGCGTGCCCACTGCAACCCTGGCCGGCAAGCTTATTGCTGAGGCGATTAGCGGCAAGCTGGAGCGCTTTGATCTAATATCCAATCTGCCGACGAGAAAATTCCCCGGAGGCACCCTACTGCGCTGGCCCGGTATGGTAGCCGGCATGCTTTACTTTGCACTTCGCGACAGGATTTAACCATGACAAATGCTCGCACACTGACCCCACGCAACACCCCGATCCAGAAGCGCGCCCTTGAACGGCGGGCCAAGATCCTCGAGGTAACCGCGGAGTTACTGGAGGAAGTGGGTCAGGATGATTTGACCACGATCCTGGTGGCCAAGCGCGCAGAGATGTCTGTGGGCACCCTATATCACTACTTTCCCAACAAATACGCCATTCTCTATGCCCTGGCAGAACAGTGGCTTGGGGAAATTGACACTGTATTGCGTGAATTGGAGGCCGAGCGCCTTGAAACTATGAGCTTAAAGAAGTTCGTCGATAAGGCTGTAGAGCGCATGTTGCTGGCCTACACCAATCAGCGCGGCTTATTACCACTGGTACAGGCAATGTTTGGGGTGCCGGAGCTAAAGGATTTGGATACAGCGCACGATGAGCTGATTATTACCTCTATGGCACGTATGTTTGCCCGCTTAGAGGTGGCTGAGCGCCCTGCCGAGCTAGCGCGACTGGGTCGTGGGTTCCTCGAAATTAACCACGCACTGTTGTTAGTGGTGGTTAATCAGAATAAGGCCGACAGTATAAAGACGCTAAATGATTTGAAATACGTCAGCCTCTGTTTGCTTGAGCGGGCGAAAAGTCAGTTTTAACTTCTATCTAGGCACATTAATTAATATCGCTAAGATATTGTTATTAATATAAATATTACTTAGCGCGTCTTCTCTCTCATAGTCACAAACTCTTCAGCTGCCGAGGGATGAATACCCACGGTGGCATCGAAGTGTGCCTTGGTTGCGCCAGCCTTTAGGGCAATACCCATACCCTGAATAATCTCAGCCGCATGTTCGCCGACCATATGACAGCCCACGACACGGTCAGAAGCGCTATCCACCACTAGCTTCATGGTAATGCGATCGTTGCCGCCACCCAGAGTCTGCAGCATCGGCTTAAAGTCCGACACATAGACATCGATATCGCTGTATTCAGCTCTGGCCTGCTCTTCCCCTAGGCCCACTGTGCCCAGCTCGGGCTGGCAGAACACCGCGGTGGGGATATCCCCGTAATCGATTCTTGCAGAGCCGTCCCCGTAGAGATGATCTACTAATACCATGGCCTCTTGAATCGCCACTGGCGTCAGCTGAACTCGGTCAATCACATCACCCAGGGCATAAATACTTGGATCGCCAGTAGCAAAATTATCGTCTACCACGATGGAGCCATTAGGCCGCAATACAGTGTTGGTATGCTCTAGACCTAGCCCTGCAGTATTCGCCTGACGACCCGTAGCATAGAGCGCCAAGCCCGCCTCTAAGCTGCTGCCGTTATCCAGCACAACAGAGATACCAGCGTCAGTCTTAACAATTTCATTGATCTGGGTGCTTAGGTGCATATGCACACCTTTGGCCACCATACCGTCGGTCACCTTGTCACTCATTTCGCGATCAAAAGACTTCAGCAGATTGGGGCCGCGATAAATCAGATGGGTCTCGACACCCAGACCATTTAAAATACCGGCAAACTCCACGGCGATGTAGCCCCCGCCTACAACTACTGCGGTTTTCGGCAGTTCATCGAGAAAGAACATCTCATTGGAGCTGATCGCCAAGTCGCTGCCGGGGAATTCTGGGATATAGGGCCAGCCGCCGGTGGCGATTAGAATCACTTTAGCGCTGTAGCCTTTGCCATTTACTTCTACCTG
>CAJQJT010000168.1 GCA_905478725.1 uncultured Pseudomonadales bacterium | reverse complement strand
CCTACACGCCAGACGGCAATCCCATAGTGGGTCCTGCCTGGGGCTTAAAAAACTTCTGGCTCAATGAAGGTCACAGTTTTGGCATTACCGCAGCCGGTGGTGCCGGTTGGCAGTTGGCGGAGTGGATTGTCGAAGGTGAGCCCACTGTCGATATGATGGGCGTTGATCCCCGTCGTTTTGGTCCCTACGCAAGCCGTGGCTATCTGCGCAGTAAAAACGAAGAAGCCTATGACCACGTATTTAAAAATCACTATCCAGATGAAGAGCGCGGTGCGGCGCGGCCGTTAAAAACGACCCCTTGCTACGATCGCATGAAAGCTCTGGGTGCGGTGTTTGGCTCGGTCTATGGCTGGGAGCGACCCAACTGGTTTGCACCTCCCGGATATTCTCTGTCGGATGCCGACTTGGATAAGTCAGATACCCTGTGGAATAAAAACCATTCAAAAGCCCTGGCCGATGGCCGTATTGTGGAAAAGAATTCCTTCCGCCGCTCCAACTACTTTGATTTTGTCGGTCAGGAATGCCGCCATGTGAATGAGCATGTTGGTGTATTAGATATGTCGGCCTTCTCTAAATGCACAGTCACAGGTCATGGTTCAGAAGCCTGGCTCAATAGTATTTTGGCTAACACAATTCCCAAGGCAGTAGGGCGTATTGGTCTCTGCCATATGCTGTCTCAAAGCGGCGGCGTGCGAGCCGAATTTACGGTTTATAAACGTGCTAGAAATAGCTATTACCTGGTGTTTGCTGGTTCTCAAGAACGTCATGACTGGGACTATTTAACCAAGTTAGCACCGCGAGACGGCTCAGTAAATCTGCAAAAAATCACTACTCAGATGGGTGTGCTGGTTGTCGCCGGTCCCAAGTCTCGAGATTTGCTGCAAAAGCTCACCGACACCGATATGTCGAAAGAGAACTTCAAGTGGCTCACCGGCAAGTCGATCAATATTGGTTATGCCCAGGCTGAGGCGTTGCGGGTCAACTTTGTTGGCGAGTTGGGTTGGGAACTGCACCATCCCATCGAGATGCAAAACTATATCTTCGATGAGCTGATGAAGGCTGGTGCCGAGTTCAATATTAAACCCTTTGGTATTCGCGCCATGGACAGTATGCGTATCGAAAAATCCTACCGTTTGATTCCCCGTGAAATGTCCATCGAGTACTCGGCCCTAGAGTCCGGATTAGAGCGTTTTGTGAAACTGGATAAAGAGTGCGATTTTGTCGGTAAAGATGCGCTTATTGCCTGGCAGGAGAAGGGCTTTGATAACTGCTTTGCCACCCTCGAAGTTCATGGCGTCACCGATGCTGACGCCCGAGGTTCTGAAGGCCTCTATAAAGATGGCGTTCTGGTCGGCCGTGCCACCTCCGGTGGCTTTGGTTTCCGCACCAACAAGTCTCTGGCCCTGGGTTTGGTCAAGGCCGCTTACGGTGCCATAGGCACGGAATTAGAGATTGAAATACTCGGTGATCGCTACCGGGTGACAGTGATCGATGAGTCTCCCTTTGACGGTGAAAATAGCTGTTTGCGAAGCTAGTTTTTAGGTGCGTCGCAAACTGATATTTGCACGTCGCAAAAGCAGATGCGGCGGTGCTTAAACAGGCACAGAATGCGGGCAATAAAGATCCATTAAAAGAGAGAAAACAATTCTCCAACGGAAGAACGATTATGACTGAAACAACTGGGCGCAGAAGAGCAGGTAGAGAGGGTGGTGGCCGTGATGGACGCCGCGAAGCTCGTGCCAATACAGTGGTCAAAACTGCGCCGTTTATCGAGCGCAAGATTCCCTTTTTCGAATATCTCGGTGAAGAGGATCTGCAGCTTATAGAAGCTAACGCCGATATCCTTCTTGAAGAGATCGGTATCGACTTTCTCGATGACCCAGAAGCCTTGGCCATGTGGAAAGAAGCTGGCGCCGATGTGCAGGGTTCCCGTGTTCATTTCCCTAAAGGTCTGTGTCGCTCGATTATTCAGGCCACGGCACCCAAGGAATTTGTTCAGCACGCACGCAATCCAGAGCGCAACGTCATTATCGGCGGCAAGCGCACTGTGCTGGTTCCCGCCTATGGCTCACCCTTTGTTCACGATATAGATAAGGGTCGTAGATACGCCACAATTGAAGATTTTCAAAACTTTGTAAAACTGGCCTACATGGCACCGGGAATTCACCATTCCGGCGGCACTATCTGTGAACCTGTGGATCTGCCAGTCAATAAGCGCCACTTCGACATGATTTACAGCCACTTTAAGTACAGTGACAAGCCACTGATGGGCTCAGTTACCCACTACGAGCGCGCTCAGGACACAGTGGATATGGCCAAGCTGGTATTTGGCGAAGAATTTGTCGACCAAAACTGTGTGCTCACCAGTCTGATTAACGTCAATTCCCCCATGACCTACGACGCCACCATGCTTGGCTCGCTCAAGGTCTATGCGCGGAATAATCAGGCCACAGTCGTCTCACCCTTTATTCTTGCTGGAGCCATGTCTCCGGTTACCACTGCTGGCACTGTTACGCAGATACTGGCGGAGGCTCTGGCGGGTATCGCCTTTACTCAGCTCTGCCGTCCCGGCGCACCGGTTATCTTTGGTACTTTTGCGGCGGCCGTGTCTATGGCCACTGGCGCACCGACCTTTGGTACCCCTGAGCCAAGCCAAGTTATCTATGCTGCTGCTGCACTGGCCCGCCGATTGGGCGTGCCCTTTAGAAGTGGTGGTGGTCTCACTGGCTCCAAATTGCCCGATGCTCAGGCCGCCTATGAAGCCGCCAATACATTGCAGACCGCAGCCCTGGCTGGAGTGCACTTTATGTTGCACACCGCTGGCTGGTTAGAAGGTGGTCTGGCTATGGGTTATGAGAAATTTATTATGGACTGCGACCAGGCCAGCATGATCTCTGTGCTGCTGTCGGGTATGGATATGTCTGAGAACGGTCAGGCTCTGGATGCCGTCCGTGAAGTGGGTCCCGGTAAACATTACCTGGGTTCTGCGCACACATTAAAGAACTTTGAAACCGCGTTCTATCGCTCCACTGTAGCCGACAATAATAGCTACGAGCAGTGGCAGGTAGACGGCTCTCTGGACACCGCCCAGCGTGCCAATGTTCTGTGGAAAAAAATGCTCAATGATTATCAGGCACCGGCAATTGATCCGGCGGTTGACGAAGCATTGATTGATTATATGGCTCGTCGCAAAGGCTCTTTTGCCGACCGCGACTACTAGGCTCGACTAATAAGCCCGATTTTTGAGGAATAAACCCATGTCTGAAGAAGACGATATTGTACTAGCTGAGTTATCCGATGCAGATCTGGTTTTGCAGATGCACGACGATCTCTACGACGGCTTAAAAGAAGAGATCGAAGAGGGTACACAGATTCTCTTAGATCGTGGCTGGTCTCCAGAGCGCGTCTTAGGTGAAGCTCTTGTGGACGGTATGACCGTAGTGGGTGTAGATTTTCGCGACGGTATTCTGTTCGTCCCAG
>CAJQJT010000167.1 GCA_905478725.1 uncultured Pseudomonadales bacterium | reverse complement strand
CGGCACACCGTTGCTAGTGATGGCCATGGAGATCTCCATAGGTTCGATTTCAAGTGGCTCTTGGTTACTGGTTTCTTCGCTAGGGGCTGTATTATCGCTAAGGGCTTTTGTTTCGCTAAGGGCTTTTTTCTCGCTAAGGGCTTTCGTCGCGCTAAGGGCTTTTTCAGAGCGTTTAGCTGTGCTGCTAATATCGGTAAATTTAATCAGTCTTGCTTCGCCAAACAATGCTTCTTGCAATTGCTCTGGCTGTTCGCTGTCGCCGAGAAAATCATAGGCCAGTTTGTAGGTTTGGTTTGCCGATGAACGCTGACCAAACACCAGATACCAATCTCCCAGTTCGGCGATGGCATTAGCCTGCTCCCGGGCGGGCGTGTCACCTTGCAATTCCAGTGCTTCTACTACCTTTTGCAGGGCCAGCTTACCTCGACGATAGTGCATATGTGAGGTGCTATTGGTGCTGCTGGTTGTGGACGTCGCATTAAAGGTAAATCCAGAATCAGAGGGCTCGCCATGCTCTTTAATGTGGTTGGCAATAGAGTAGTGCAGATGGCTTAGCTTGCGATACATCTGCGGGGTTGCAGGATCACTGAGGTTGTCAGTCTTGTTGAGGATGCTCTGCATGCGGGTGCCGAGCTTCTCAGAGATAACCAGATTTTGGTAGGCGCCAGCGGTAGAACGGTCGCTGTAGGTTCCTAGATACCAATCGAGCAGTTCATCGAGAATCGGCAGCATGCGTGGGTCTTGGGCACCGTAGGCCTCAGTGTTAATGAGGTAGAGATTTTCCAGGGCTTTTTGCGATTCATCCCAATTGCCAAGAAAGCTTTCGGCCTCTGCAATTGACATCAAATAGGGGGTTTGTGACAGGCTGTTGAGGCCAAAATTGACCCGCTCAATTTGCATGCCGCGCTGGAATGCCTGGCGGGCGCGGTCATATTCTCGATTTGATAAGTGGGATTTTCCCAAGCCTAGATAGAGATCCGAGAGTTCTAAGGAGTACGCGCTTAACTCAGCTTCAGCGCTATCAATGGCATCTAAATAGTCGCTGACCGGGTCGCTCTCTTTGAAGGTGGGCATGTTTGATTGAGCACTGGCAAGGCCAGTCAATGTCGAACCGATAAACACCATTGCAGCCAAACTTAGTTGGCGGATGGCGGTTGCTTTGGCGTTATTTTTCATATCAGGCTCCCCCCGTTGACATGGTAGTTTAGAGTCGACATATTGCAGCCGGTTCCATAACTTTTATCAGCGCCTGTAAATAAGCTGGGTTGGGTGCTTTTATAGACCATTTTTACAAGCCGCTAAATACAAACCATAGATTACAAACCATCTGCCAGTGATATCCACTATGAGTCACGCTGTTATTGACGCGATTATTGTTCTGTTATGCTTCTGCGCCTAATTACAGTCTATACACTGGTGCAAAAAATTTCATGGCATGAGTAGAGTTTCTTCATTTAAGTATAGAATGATTAAAAAGGTTAAATATGAGTAAAGCACTAGAGGGATTGAGGGTCATTGAGTTGGGCCAGCTGCTGGCCGGACCATTCGCTGGTTGCATGCTAGGTTATTTCGGTGCTGAGGTGATAAAAGTTGAACCTCCAGGCGGCGACCCAATTCGTAATTGGCGCGAAGTCAAAGACGGTACTTCTCTCTGGTGGCGCAGTCTGGCACGGAACAAGAAGTGTATTTCCCTGGATCTAAAAACGCCTGAAGGTCGTGACCTGGTTAAGCAGCTGTTAAAAACGGCTGACATAGTGGTGGAAAATTTTCGTCCCGGCGTACTCGAAGGCTGGGGCCTGGATCCCGAGTCCATGCGCGCCGACAACCCAGATTTGATTTACGCGCGCATTTCAGGCTATGGCCAAACTGGTCCCTATTCTGAAAAGCCCGGCTTTGCCTCGGCTTGCGAAGCCATCAGCGGTTTCCGCTACGTGAACGGCTATCCCGGTGAAGCACCGGTGCGACCTAACCTAAGTCTTGGGGATACGATCTCTGGGTTACACGCGGTACTGGGTATTTTGATGGCCCTGCGCTCCCGGGATCGCGGCGACGGTGGTCAGGTAGTGGACGTGGCGCTTTATGAATCCATGTTTAATTTGCTCGAAGCGGTGGTGCCTGAATATGACGGTGCTGGTGTTGTTCGTGAACCATCCGGCACCACGGTGACTGGCATAGTGCCCACCAACACCTATAAATGTGCCGATGAGAAATTTGTGGTGATCGGCGGCAATGGTGATTCAATCTATGCGCGCTTGATGGTTGCAGTGGGCCATGCAGACATGGGTACCGACGACAAATATTCCACCAACTCTAAGCGCGTAGTGCACGAAGCGGAGATTGATCTGGTGTTGAAAAACTGGTGCGCCAGTCTGCCCCTGGCAGATGTGATGGCGACCCTTGAAGAGCATCGTGTGCCCTGCGGTCCGGTCTACAGTGTTGCGGATATGATGGAAGACCGGCATTTCCAAGCCCGCGGATTATTCGAGCAGGTTGAGATCAATGGTGAGCCACTTAAGATTCCGGCGATGATGCCAAAATTAGGCAACACTCCTGGTGGCACTCAGTGGCCCGGCCCGGAAATTGCCAGCCACACAGACGAAATATTAGAAGGACTTGGGTTGGACAGTGCCCAGATAAAGCATTTAAAAACCACTGGCATAGTTACGGACAGCGACTGATTGGGCGCTGTGGTTTAAAGGCTGTCAGTTAAGCGGTTAAAACAAAAAAAATATTTATAAAGGAAAGCACCATGAGTATCAGTTCATTCCATCCACCCCGTCGCATGCTTATGGGCCCAGGCCCCTCCGATGTCAGTGAGCGGGTATTAGCCGCCATGGCCAGGCCTACAGTGGGTCATTTGGATCCAAGTTTTATTGGCATGATGGATGAAGTAAAAACCCTGCTGCAATATGTTTTTCAAACCCAAAATGAGCTGACCTTTGCCGTATCCGCACCGGGATCCGCGGGTATGGAATGCTGCTTTGCCAATTTGGTGGAGCCGGGTGACAAGGTGATTGTCTGCCAAAACGGTGTTTTCGGTGGTCGCATGAAAGAGAATGTAGAGCGCTGTGGTGGCACTGCGGTCATGGTCCAAGATGACTGGGGTCAGGCTGTGGATCCGCAGAAACTTGAAGAGGCATTGGTACAAAATCCGGATGCGGTATTGGTCGCCTTTGTTCACGCTGAAACCTCCACTGGCGCCCAGTCTGACGCCAAGACATTGGTTGAATTGGCGCATAAACATGACTGTCTGGCGATTGTCGACGCAGTGACATCCCTTGCGGGCACGCCGTTAAAAGTCGATGAGTGGCAGATCGATGCGATTTATTCCGGCTCACAAAAATGCCTCTCGGCGTCTCCCGGTCTGTCACCGGTGAGCTTTAGCCCTAGGGCCGCCGAAAAAATCAGCAAGCGTCAGTCCAAGGTGCAGAGCTGGTTCCTCGATCTCAATTTGGTTATGGGTTATTGGGCTGGGGAGGGCAAGCGCGCCTATCACCACACAGCGCCGGTTAACTGTCTCTATGGTCTGCATGAGTCGTTGGTGATGGTTCAGGATGAAGGGCTGGAGAATGCCTGGCAGCGTCACCAGAGCAATCACTTGCTGTTGCGTCAGGGTCTCGAGCAGATGGGGATTTCATTTTTGGTTCCCGAGGCAGATCGTCTGCCCCAGCTGAACACGGTATTTATTCCAGAGGGCGCAGATGATGCTGCTGTGCGCAGCCAACTGTTGAATGATTACAATCTTGAAATTGGTGCCGGTCTGGGTGCACTGGCCGGCAAAGTCTGGCGCATTGGCCTAATGGGTCATGCCAGCAAACAGGCCAATATTGATTACTGCCTGTCATCTCTCAAGGCGGTTATCTAGACCGACTCAGCTCGGTAAAATTGGCGGCAAATCTATTGCCGCCTGATCTTCTATAGCTTTCTACCACCGCCTGCGCTAGCCCATCTAATGGGTTAGTCCGCAACCGGCATCAAATCCAGTAATGCCAATACAGTTGCCTGTACACCACGGGTCACGGAGGGCTGTGGGTCTATTCTAAATAGTGGGCTGTGATGTGAGGCGATTGGCTTGCCACCTGCTGCTGCGGCTTTGTAATCTGCGGCACTGGTGCCGCCAACGGAGAAGTAGACACTGGGAATTGGCGGCTCAGTCGTGAAGTAGGGGAAGTCTTCCGCACCCATACCTTTGGAGGCGATTGAAACAACCTGACGCTCCCCTAATCCTTCCTGCCATACCGCCTTTAAACGTCTGACCAGCGGAGTATTGTTGATAGTGGGTGGGGTTGAGGATTTTGTCAGGATAACCTCGGGTAATTTGTCTTCCGGAAGACCTGCTGCGCGACCGAGATTTTCAGCGATGCGTTTAATGCCTTTGAGTAGAGTGTCGCGAGTCTCGAGGTTGGTATTGCGCACGGTCAGCTGCAGCACTGCGCGATCGGAAATAATATTGTGCTTGGTGCCGCCGTGAAAGGATCCCACTGTCACCACTCCAGGCTCCCTAGGGGCGAGCTCTCTTGAGACCAATGTCTGCAGCGCTACGACAATCTGACTGCCCAGCAGAATGGGATCTTTGCCCGCATGGGGAGATGCGCCGTGAGCACCAACACCGTGAACAATAATATCTAGGCTGTCTGAACCGGCGAAGGGCGAGCCCTCCTGCACATTGATCAGACCCGCAGGCAGCCCTGCACCTACATGAAAGGCCAGGGCATAGTCTGGCTGTCCAAAGCGTTCCCAGAGATTGTCATCCATCATTGCCTTGGCGCCTTGAATACGCTCTTCAGCCGGTTGCCCAATCAGCATTAATGTACCGGACCACTTATCTTTGCGTGCTGACATCTGGCGCGCGGTGCCGATCAGACTGGTGATATGCACGTCGTGACCACAGGCGTGCATCACAGGAACTTGGCTGCCGGTGATAGGATCGGTTTGAGTTGCAGTAGAAGCGTAATCCAGCCCTGACTTTTCTTTTACTGGCAGGCCATCCATGTCGGCGCGCATCATTACCAGGGGGCCTTCGCCATTTTTTAATATGGCCACTATGCCAGTGCCACCGACTTTTTCGGTTACTTTAAAGCCATTCTTGCGTAGCTCTTCGGCAAGTTTTTTCGCCGTTTTGGTCTCCATAAAACTGAGTTCGGGATTGCGGTGAAAATGGGTAAACAGCGCGCCGAGACGTTCGTTGTAATCCTGTGCTACGGAGCGAGCAAGTTCATCGCTACTGACGGAATTGTTTTGTGAATTGTTTTGTGAATTGGTTTGGGAACTGGCTTCGGAACTGGCTTGGGAGTTGCTGGCGGTCATGACTAGAATGAATAAAAAGGCCAGTTGCGGTATGTATAGGTTTTTCATAACGGTTCCTGTTGAAGATAAATAAATTCTGAAATGACTCTGCCAACCTGCTGCAAGCTGTCGACACTGCATCGATCAATAGTATCACTGCTGGTATGCCAGGACTGAGGAAATGGCCAGTGGATCAGATTGACGACTTTGAGGCCTGCGCGCAAAAAGGGTAAATGGTCGTCTTCAATATAGGTGCCTTTGCGATCTATAAAGGCTTTTGCCCCCTGAGATCGCGCTATATGCCAAATTTTATCTTGCAGTTCTGCGGCGCTATCTTGAGAGAAGCGCTCTTTGGGAATGACCAGATCGCGGTCGCAGACCATGTCCACCACCACACCTGCAGTGGGGCGATAGAAAGGGTTTTGGCGGACAAACTCACTGGCGCCAATGGAAAAGGGAAGGCCATCGATATTGCCCATATCTTCGAGGTCAAAAAACACGAGATCCACGGTTACAGGTGCGCGTTGGCTGCTGAGTAGTCGCGCCATTTCGAGTAGTACAGCGACCCCTGAAGCGCCGTCATTGGCGCCAATAACTGGCTCTGAGCGTTTCCCCGGGAGCTTGTCGCGCTCGGCAATAGGGCGAGTGTCCCAGTGAGCAGCGAGCATAATTCGCGGGTGGTTCATAGCCGCGGAATCGGCGGCATAAAAGCTCGCCCAGAGATTGTTGCCGGACAGACCATGAGCCTGAAATGGCTGCACCACAATTTGATCGGCCTCTGGCTCTAAAAGCTGTTGAATATAGTTAAGGGTTTTTTGTTTGCCGGGATAGTCTGTGGTGCGCGGGCCAAAGCT
>CAJQJT010000166.1 GCA_905478725.1 uncultured Pseudomonadales bacterium | reverse complement strand
ATCAGTGCCGGCGCTGGACTGGCCGCCGGACTGGCGCTAATGGCCCGCGATCGCGGCGCTTACCCAATACAGTATCAGCTGCTTATGTGCCCTATGCTCGACGACCGCAATCATGAGCCCTCTACTCATCTAGAGCTCAGCGGTATCGCTTGGGACAGAGACAGCAACCACCAGGGCTGGCAAGCGTATTTGGGTGGAGCCTATCAGCAGGAGCGTCATCACTACGCGGTCCCCGCAAGAGTTGACGACCTATCCAATCTGCCACCGGCGTATATTTCCGTGGGTTCATTGGATTTATTTAGAGATGAAGATATAGAGTATGCGCGACGTTTGATGACGGCAAAGGTGGGCGCTGAATTGCATATCTTTCCCGGGGGCACCCATGCCTTTGAATATATTGCACCCAGTGCGCGACTATCCTCCCGTGCCCATTATTTGAACTATGAAATATTAAAACACGCCTTCGGGTAGGATCAGTAAGGCATCGCTTTAGTTGAGTTCCCAAACATAGGCGAGGGTATTTAAGTCTCGCTCAACAGCCTGACGTATTTGTTCAGAGTCAGCATGGCTGCCGACGGTTTGTGACGGGATATCCGAGATCACGGTCAACATCACTTTTAAGCCATGAGCCTTATCATCAACAACCTCTGCGGTTATCTGCCCCTCTGGCCATGCGGCTGCAGCAATCTCTACGTAAGCCCGAGCAATAGCATCCCTGCGCAGGCTGGGTTTAAAAATTTTACCCACCGCGGTTTTAGGTAGCTCATCCACAATAAAGACATCAACCGCGGCACCAGCCCGCTCTACTGCCCGCTCACGGGAGAATTTAATCAGCTCTGGTGCAGTCACCGTCGCCCCGGCATAGAGCTTTACATAGGCGACAGGCAGCTCCCCCGCATAACCATCGGGCTTACCCACCGCGGCGGCCATTTCCACCTCAGGGTGACAGGTCAGGGCGTCTTCGGTAATCGAGGGATCTATATTGTGCCCGCCCCTGATAATCAAATCCTTAACCCGTCCGGTAATCCACAGATTGCCCTGGGCATCGATTCGCCCCATATCACCACTGTTTAGCCAGCCATTTTCTGGCCACATGCCCTTGTTTGCCGATTCTTGTTTGTAGCCGGGAATCACATTGGGGCCACTGTGTAACAGCACGCCAATTTCATTTATTGCACAGTCCCGGACTACCTTTTGCTGGCCATCTAATATCACGGTGCGTATCTGATGATAGGGAATGCGCATACCAACAGAGCCCACATGACGCTCGGCATTGATGTACTGGGATGCCGCTGAGCAATTGGTCTCGGTCATGCCATAGCCCTCCAAAATAGTCGCGCCACTGCGCGCGTAGAAGTCGCGCAACAAACTGACTGGCATGGGCGCAGCCCCGCAGCTCCCGCTGATTAAACTGCTTATGTCATGGTCTTTTGAATTCTGATCCATCAGCGCCCCATAAACTGTAGGCACGGCAAAAAAGTTGGTTACTTTATAGCGCTCAATCAACCCCCAAAAATCTTTTATTAATTGCTTTGATCTAAAACCCTGAGGGCCAGCTAAGATAAGTTCACCCCCAGACATAATACTAGATAGGGCTGAGACAAAAGGGGCATTGACATGAAACAGCGGCAGGCCACAGAGGTTCGTCGACGAGGCGCCTTCGGGAGCATCACTTCTCACCTGACCATGACCCGTGAGTAACATCTGACAGACATTGATCACCTCAGCTCTATGGGTCTGCTGGGCTAGTTTGGGTATCCCGGTGGTGCCTCCCGTATGAAAATACGAAGCAACTTCAGACCCCTCAAGCAAGCGATCAAATATAAAACCATCGCGAGGCTGCTGAGATATCCCCTGATTCCAATCGACACAGCCGTCCTGATGCTCGAGGCCGATAGCACTCACTGTAATAATATGTTGGATCGAGGAAACTCGACGCTTTGCCTCCAGCGCTTTATCCAGTAGATCCCCGCTATCTGGATGGCCCCGCCCCAGGGTAACGATAATGTGCACATCCGCTTCCCTGGCTATTTCCGCAATCTGCTCCGGCTTTAATAAATAATTGATCGGCGCCGCTATACCAACTGCCTGCGCGGCCCAAAGACCGAAAAGCATCTCTGGTGTATTGGGCAATAAAAAGGCCACGGACTGGCCCGCTTGCAGACCTAGAGTATGAAATAGATTTGCCGCCGCTATCACTTCTTCCTGGTATTGGCTGTAGGTCCATCGCTGAGGTTTGTCGGCGAGTGAACCTGTGGCTAGAAAAGTTACTGCCGTTGAAGATCCAAGTATTTTTGCAGTTAACGACAGTGCTTCATTGGGCGAACTGCATAAAAATCGCTTAGCTTGGGGGATTTTTTCGAACTGCTCAATATCGGACGGAGTGCACAGATATTCAGGGTCTGATGGGTAATCCTGAATAAACTGCTTCACTATCTCTGTTGGTTTTGTACCTGCCATACTCTTCCCACTAAATTAATTATCTAAAAATGCTTGCTTGCTGATTAGTACTTTTATTCGCCATTCAACGGCGGCAGATCATCGTCAAGAAGACGACCTTGAGCTCTGTGCAATAAAGACTAAAAGTGTGGGACATTAAGCCCTTGGGGCACAGAGCAAAGGGAGACAATATGATTAGCAAATAATGACATTTACTAAACCCTAATCCGGCGCATTGGAAAGGTCTTCACTGAGGGTGCGAGCAGCCAGAACATAGTGAATGCAGGACCAGACTGTGCCCACAGATACCACCGTTAGAATGGCCAATCTCAAAGCTCCGTCACCGGCATGGGGAGCTAATTGATCACTCAGGAAACCCACCACCAGAGGCCCCAACCCAAGGCCAATCATATTGATGATCAGAAACAAAATCGCAGAACTCAGCGCACGCATGCGCATACCGACCAAATTATGGGTAGTTGCCAGAACAGGCCCCACATAGACCGCAATTAAGGCGATGGGCAGACCGTATAGCAGCAGAGACGCATAAATATTTTGACTACTGAGCGCGGCAAAGATAACAGGCAATGAAAGGCACAGGGCTAAGGCCGGCAGCCACAGTCTCCAACGCAGGTCCCTTTCACCAAGGCGATCCACCAGATAGCCGCCGAGCAAGGCGCCAACAATACCTGCAAAACCGGTCACCAAACCCAGCCAAGTACCTAATTCAGGCAGGCTTATATCAAATGTTCGCAAGTAATAAGACGGCATCCAGTTGGATAGGCCATAGCCAACAAAGCCCTGAGCGCCAGCGGCAAAACACAGATGCCTAAAGGTCGGACGCGACCACAAAACAAACAGCACCTCTTTAATCGAAGACATGGGCGGCCCATCGGCAGCCGCAACACCTTGGGAAAATCCCCGGGGTGGTTCCTTAATCGTTAGGCGCACCAAAATTGCCAGTAGCACACCGGGCAGGCCGACTACCAAAAAAGTGGCTCGCCAACCCAAGGACTCACTCAACCAGCCGCCGATAACATAGCCCGCCAATATACCGAGATAGACACCTGAGCCATAAATAGCCAGTGCCGTGGCCCGCTTATTGGGCGGGAACATATCTGAAATCATCGAGTGGGACGGGGGACTGCCGCCAGCTTCACCAATGCCTACGCCAATCCGCGCTAGCACCATCTGAGTGTAGTTTTGCGCCATGCCACTGAGTGCCGTCATAACACTCCATGCTGCCAGTGCTGTGGCAATAATACTGCGACGATTAGCCCGATCGGCCCAACGGGCTATGGGAATACCACAGATCACATAGAAGACCACAAAGGCAAAACCGGTTAGCAACCCGAGCTGGGTATCGGAAAATCCCAATTCGGCCTTAATTGGCTCCTGTAAAATAACCAGCAGTTGTCGATCGATAAAGTTGAAGGCGTAAACCACTGTAAGTATGGCCAATACATAATATCTATAGGCTTTGCTTTCATAGGCCTTTATCGC
>CAJQJT010000165.1 GCA_905478725.1 uncultured Pseudomonadales bacterium | reverse complement strand
CTTATCCGGCGGTGAAATACTTATCCGCGCATTAAAAGATGCAGGTATCAAGCATGTCTGGGGTTACCCCGGCGGCGCGGCACTGCATATCTATGACGCCCTGTATCGACAGGAAGACGTCCATCATTTGTTAGTGCGCCACGAGCAGGCTGCAGTTCATGCCGCTGATGGCTACTCGCGATCCACTGGTGAAGTGGGTACAGCGCTGGTGACCTCTGGTCCCGGTGCCACCAATGCGATCACCGGTATTGCCACTGCTTACATGGATTCAATTCCATTAGTCGTGATCTCTGGCCAGGTGCCACTGACAAAAATTGGTCAGGATGCCTTCCAAGAGACTGATATGGTCGGTGTTTCTCGCCCTATTGTTAAGCACAGCTTTCTGGTCACTCGCGCTGAAGATATAGCCGAGACCATTGCCAAAGCCTATTACATTGCGGCCACTGGTCGTCCCGGCCCAGTGGTTGTAGATATCCCTAAAGATGTCACAGACCCTAGCTATAAAGTGCCCTATGCCTATCCAGCTGAAGTGAAGATGCGTTCTTATCAGCCTACGGATAAGGGTCACCGCGGACAGATTCGCCGTGCCGTAAAGACTTTGATCGGCGCTAAGCGTCCGGTTCTTTACACTGGCGGCGGTGTGGTTCTAGACAATGCCTCTGAGCATCTTATTGCTCTGGCCAAGAAGCTTAATTACCCAGTGACCAATACCTTGATGGGTTTGGGTGGCTATCCCGGCACTGACCCTCAGTATCTGGGTATGCTCGGTATGCACGGTACTTACGAAGCCAACACTGCGATGCACCATGCGGATGTGATCTTTGCCATTGGCGCGCGCTTCGATGATCGGGTGACTAACGATCTGGAGAAGTTCTGCCCCCATGCAACCATCATTCACATAGATGTAGATCCTACGACTGTCTCGAAAAACATCGAGGCACATATTCCCATAGTCGGTACCTGTAATTCGGTGCTGCCGGAAATGTTAGGTCTTATAGAGCAGTCTGAAACCACTCCTGATACTGATGCAATCGCCGAATGGTGGCAGCAGATCGATCAGTGGCGTGCGGATAAAGGTATCTACACCGCCAGCCGATACGAAGAGAGTTCAGGCAACTGTATCAAGCCCCAAGACGTGATCAAAATGCTCTACAAGGTCACCGAAGGTAAGGCAATTGTCACCTCGGATGTGGGCCAGCACCAGATGTTCGCTGCCCAGTACTATCTGTTCGACAAGCCGCGCACCTGGATCAACTCCGGTGGTCTCGGCACCATGGGCTTCGGTTTACCCGCGGCCATGGGTTGTAAACTTGCGTTCCCGGATTGTGACGTCGCCTGTGTTACTGGCGAAGGTAGCATCCAGATGAATATTCAGGAGCTCTCGACCTGCAGCCAGCACAATTTGCCGGTGAAAATTATCAATCTTAATAATGCTGCACTGGGTATGGTTCGCCAGTGGCAGGATATGAACTACAGCAGCCGCTACTCCGAGAGTGTCTATGAGGACTCCTTGCCAGACTTTGTTAAGTTGGCCGAGGCCTATGGTCATGTGGGTATGAAAATTACCCATATAGATGAACTCGAAGAGAAGATGCGTGAAGCCTTTGCCATGAAAGATCGTGTTGTGTTTATGGACATAGATGTAGATCGCTCTGAGCATGTCTACCCAATGCAAATGCCCGGTGGATCTATGCGTGACCTGTGGCTAAACAAGACGGAGAGAACCTAATGAAACGGATAATCTCTATTTTGATAGAAAATGAATCTGGCGCACTTTCGCGAGTGGTCGGCCTATTTGCCCAGCGCGGTTACAATATTGATACATTGACTGTTGCTCCCACAGATGACGATACCTTGTCACGTTTAACCCTGACGACTAAGGGTGACGATCATATGGCGGAGCAGATTGTTAAGCAGCTGCACAAGTTAATCGATACGATTAAGGTTGTGGATTTGACTCAGGGTCCGCACATTGAGCGCGAGCTGATGCTGGTTAAAATCAAAGCGAGCGACAGCGATATTCGCAATGAGCTGAAAAGCTGTGTGGAAATTTTCCGTGGCCATATTATTGATGTGACGCCGCATACCTATACAGTCCAGCTGGCCGGTGACAGTGAAAAGCTCGATGCCTTTATTGAGGCGGTGGGTGAAATGGGTATTATGGAAGTGGTACGCAGTGGCGTTTCCGGTATTGCCCGCGGCGATAAGTTTTTACGCGTTTAATCTTCGCCGATTACTGATCAACTGAAACAGTCTCTGAAACGGCTCGCTGTATAGTGAGCCGTTTTAGTTTTTGGGCAGTACAACTATTCAAAATTTTCCAAAACTGTTTAAAACTATAACAAAGTAGGCAAGGGGAAAAAATGTCAGCAGCTGAGAGTCAAACTAGAGTAGTGAGCCTAGACGGTGGTATTAACTTCCGCGATATTGGCGGTTATACCAATACTCAGGGTCGCAGGGTTAAGTGGCGCAAAATTATGCGCTGTGGACATCTGGCGCGTCTCAGTGACGGCGATTTAGATACCCTTGAAGCCATTGGTATCAGCAAGATCCATGACTTTCGTCGTACGGAAGAGCAGGAGCAGTCACCCAGTTGCGCCGTGCGTGCTGAATTTGTCGATGACTATCAAATCCATATTGGCGATATCTCGCGCTTTTGGGAGTTTCTGTTTGGCGGCGAATTAACCGCTGACTCCTCCCACCAGCTGGTGGTGAATTCCTACCGCTCTTGCATCGATGCAGTGATTCCAGCTTTTAGTCGTTTTATGCGGCATATTGTCGACAACGCCGATAGCGCCTCAGTGTTTCACTGTTCCGCGGGCAAAGATCGCACCGGTATGGCAGCAGCGTTGATTCTCTCGGCGCTGGATGTTCCGCGCCAGACGATTATCGATGATTACATGCTGACTACTGAGCACTATGATTCAGATGCGTTGATAGAAATTGTTGAAGGTCATCTGCGCACCGCCAAGGTTGAGACCTGGGATCGCGACTGGTTGATTCCTTATTGTTCAGTGCATCAAGACAATATAGTTGCCTTTCTCGAGGCCATTGATGAGCAGTACGGTGATGTAAAAACCTATCTCACCAGTGCTTTGGGTTTGTCTGCCGCGGATTTGGAAAAAATGCAGAGCTGCTATTTGGAAGGTTAAGAGCCTATAATGACAAATATTGGGTTCTAGTAACCATTGCCAGTAACCATTGCCAGTAACCATTGCCAGTAACCATTGCCAGTAACCATTGCCAGTCACGAATGCGAGCACCGAAGTATGATCAAAAAGTCCGATACCCCAGAGAATGTAGTCAATCTCAAGATGCCTGTTTCGGATGATGTTCCAGCGCGTCGCAAAGGTATCTATCTGCTGCCTAATCTACTCACCACCGGTGCACTGTTCTGTGGTTTTTATGCAGTGTTGTCGGGCTTTAGTGGTAACTATGAATGGGCTGCCATGGCGATTTTCGCAGCGATGCTTTTTGATGGTTTAGATGGTCGCGTGGCACGCATGACCAATACTCAGAGTGACTTTGGTGTGCAGTACGACAGCCTCTCGGATATGGTCTCCTTTGGTGTTGCACCAGCAGTAGTGGCCTATGGTTGGGGTGTCAGTGACCTGGGTACTGTCGGCTTGGCAGCAGCCTTTGTCTATGCCTCTTGCGCGGCGCTGCGTCTTGCACGGTTTAATGTGCAGGCGGAACTGTCGGATAACAAAACCTTTACTGGACTGCCTAGTCCGGTAGCAGCTGCTCTGGTGGCCGGTTTTATCTGGTCAGCCTATGAACTCGATTCATCATTTTGGTTATCCGTTACCGGTGCTCTGCTGACGGCAACTGCTGGTCTGCTGATGGTCTCCAATCTAAGTTATCCCAGCTTTAAAGAAATCGATCTCCGTGGCAAGGTGCCTTTTATGGTGATCTTATCCGTGGTGATGGGGTTTGTGGTCATCACTATTGATCCGCCGCGCATTCTCTTTGCCATGGCCGCGGTGTTCAGTTTCTCTGCTCCGGCGATCTGGCTATTAAGCAAGTTGGGCTATTCTGGCAGCAAGCCAGCAGACGACGCTTAATTAGGCGTTGGCAGCAGCGCTAAAATCTGTTTGAATAAGCTCATGAATTTCCACTCAATCAAAAGCGCACTCAATCACAGCCTCGGTCTTATGACCGCTGAGTCTGCTCGTGGACTATTTCTTCTCCTGCCCTGAGGGGCATCTATCGTAATACCTCATCTCGTACTACCTGATCAAAACTCCGTGCATTGGCCAAGCTGTCGTTAAAGCTGTCGTTAAAGCTGTCGTTAAAGCAAAGTCATATTAAAATCATGCTAGGCAAAAATGCAGTGAAATTCTGGCCCCATAGGGGACCGATCCGTTTTACAATGAGCCACCAATATTAGTTTTGCTAGATTGAATAGAAAGCTAGGCTCCCTTTAGAAAGAGAAGACAGTATGAAAAGCTCAGAGCAACCCAAAGAAAAATTAATTATTTTTGATACGACCTTGCGTGACGGTGAACAGAGCCCCGGCGCATCGATGACCAAAGATGAAAAAGTCCGTATCGCCATCGCCTTAGAGAAAATGCGCGTCGATGTTATCGAAGCCGGTTTCGCGATTTCTAGCCAGGGCGACTTCGACGCTATTCAGGCAATCGCCAATAGCGTCAAGGGAAGCCGTATCTGTAGCCTTTCCCGTGCAGTGAGCGGTGATATAGAAAGGGCTGCTGAAGCGCTTAAAGGTGCCAATGCTGGCCGTATTCACACCTTTATCGCCACGTCCCCGATTCATATGAAGCACAAATTGCAGATGGAGCCAGCTCAGGTTCTCGAACAGGCGGTTGGCGCGGTAAAGATTGCCCGCAACTTAATTGACGATGTGGAGTTCTCTCTGGAAGATGCCAGTCGCACCGAATTTGAGTTTATGTGCCGCATCACCGAAGCCGTTATTAATGCTGGCGCACGCACGATTAACTTGCCAGACACCGTGGGTTACTCCGATCCCAGCGAATACGCGTCGATGATCAAGCGCTTGATGAATACAGTGCCGAATGCCGATAAGGCGATTTTCTCGGTGCACTGCCACAATGATTTGGGCTTGGCTGTAGCCAATAGCTTGGCCGCCATCCAGAGCGGTGCCCGTCAGGTTGAATGTACTATCAACGGTCTCGGCGAACGTGCTGGCAATGCTGCTCTTGAAGAGTTGGTTATGGCGATTCGCACACGCCAAGATGTATTCCCAGTTGAAACCAATATAGATGCAATACACATAGTGCCGACTTCACGTTTGGTGTCGAGCATTACCGGTTTTCCGGTGCAGCCGAACAAAGCGATTGTCGGTGCCAATGCCTTCGCTCACGAATCCGGTATTCACCAAGACGGTATTTTGAAGTTCCGCGAGACCTACGAAATTATGCGCGCCGAAGATGTTGGCTGGAGCACTAACAAGTTGTCTCTGGGCAAGTTGTCAGGTCGCGCAGCGCTGTCATCACGGCTTGAAGAGCTGGGTATTAAGTTTGAGAGCAAAGAAGAATTTAACGAGCTGTTTAAACGCTTTAAAGCTTTGGCCGATAAGAAGCGCGAAATCTTTGATGAAGATTTACAGGCGTTGGTCTCCGATGCGCAGATGGGTACCGAGGCAGATGTCTTAACCTTGGTAGATTTAGAGGTGTTGTCCAAGTCCGGTCAGGCGCCACAGTCAAAAATTGTTATTGCCTACCAAGACAAGCAACACAGTGCCGAAGCCTCTGGTGACGGCGCAGTAGACGCGATATTTAATGCCATCGAAAGTTTGGTTAACAGCGGCACTAAGTTGCAGCTCTATTCGGTTAATGCAGTGACTGAGGGTACTGATTCTCAGGGCGGCGTTACCGTGCGTTTGGAAAAAGATGGTCGCATTATCAATGGTCAGGGTGCCGATACCGATATTTTGGTAGCCAGTGCCAAGGCCTATTTGAATGCTCTGACGCTGATGCGTAACCCCGGTGGCTTGCACCCACAGATGGGCGGCATCTAATGCAACCCAGCCAGCAGGCCTACTATTTACAGACTCTTGGCATAGTGCAATATGTGCCCAAAGATGCTGTGCAGTTGATTGATGAAGTGCCTGCTGGCGTAGCATTCAATGAGCCTTCTCTAGAAATAGCCGAAGCGTCAGTCGATCGTAAAACCATCGATGTGGCGGCGCGCATGAATCTCAACTTCGACGAGCCCGTAGCCACCAAAAAGGTCTCTCGGCCAGCCTCTCAGGCAAAACCTGCGGCCAGTGTGACTGTAGCTTCAGAGGCACCGGCGGCGCTGATCGAGGTTAAGTTTTCCCTCTGGCAGCCCAACTCCGAGGTCTTAGTTTGCAGTGGCGTTGAAGGCGCGTTGGCCGACGGCGATCAAATGCAACTGCTGACCAATATTCTAAATGCCGTGGGCTCTGGTCTTCACCGCCTGCCGCAGATGGAACTGGTGGAGTGGCCACCTTATCCCAATGCTGAAGGTGATGAGAGCGAAGTGCGCGAGTTTCTTGCGACCCTGCTTCAGGCGCGACTAAGTGCCAGACCGGTTAAGTATATTCTTCTGTTCGGTGAGGCCGCGGCTGACTGGCTGTTGAGTCCCCAGCAACGCAGCGAACAACCCAGCTTTGGCCACCTAGCGCTGTCTGAAGAGATTACGGTTCTATTAGTCCCTTCACTCAGCAGCATGATCAATACGCCGCAGCTCAAGGCCACGACCTGGCAGCTGTTGAAGTCAGTTTCTTTTGTGCCAGCTGCTGCTTAGTTTTAGCGCTTGAAACCAAGGTGTTTAAATTCCCGTGACAGTAGACCTAGCTAATATCCCTAAGACATTGATTCGTCCAATGACTGTGGACGATATTGCCCCGGTAGTGGCTATTGAAGTTGAGGTGACCGCAGAGCCCTGGAGTACTAAACAGTTTCAGCAGAGTCTCGAACAGCATCAGTGTTGGGTGATCTGTGGGGCTGAAACTGATAATAACCAGCCAATCGGCTATGTGGTGACAGCTACTGTGGTGGATCAAACTGAGATTCTTAATATTGCCATCGACCCTCAGTATCAGGGCCATAAGTTGGGCTCTCAGTTGCTCCGCCACACAATGGGGTCACTGTCTGATTCAATCGAATCGGTTTTATTGGAAGTCAGGGTGAGTAATTTTTCCGCGATTCGTCTCTACTTCAACTATGGCTTTATTGAGGTGGGGCGCAGACGTGACTACTATAGAACTGAGTATGGTCGTGAAGATGCCATATTAATGACGCTACAGCGCAGCGCTGTAGCGCCGATAGTGGAACAAGGATCTTGAAAAGATGATTGGGGTCGAAACACTTTGATCCAAACACTTTGATCCAAACACTTTGATCCAAACACTTTGATCCAAACACTTTGATCCAAACACTAGCACGACAATAAAGTAGAACAAACTATTGAGGAAGAGCTATGGAATTTGAACTGTTGTATTGGCACTGGCTGATATTGGGCATGATATTAGTGGCCGGAGAGATCTTTATTCCCAGTTTCACCATCTTCTGGTTTGGTCTGGGCGCAATCGTGGTGGGTCTAGTAATGACCGTAGTAGACCTAAGTTTCACCGCACAGGTCTTAATCTGGACGGTTTCCTCGGTGGCTTTCACTGTGCTCTGGTTTAAATACTTTAAACCGAAGATGACCGATAGAACAACCGCCGGAATCAGTCGCGATGCAGCCATAGGTGAAGCAGGGCAGGTGATTAAAGCACCCACCGAGCACAGTCGCGGTCAGGTGCGCTTTACCACGCCAGTGCTGGGTGATGATGAGTGGGATTTTATCTGCGATGATCAGGTAAGTCTCGGCGATCGCGTCTTTATTAAAGAGATCTCTGGTAATACATTAATCGTAGTGAAGTTACGTTAAATCAAATTGAAAGAGCTGACAGCCTCTGTGGTTGCGGTATAACTCTATAAGGGAGTAAGGATGATGGAAGGGCCGATTGTAGTTGTAGGTGTTTTATTACTGGTACTGATCACACTGCTGAAAGGTGTGCGTCTGGTGCCTCAGGGTTCTAAGTGGGTGGTTCAGCGTCTGGGTAAATATCATATGTCCCTGAAGCCGGGACTGAATATCATTGTTCCCTATATTGATAACGTAGCGTTTAAAGTTACCACCAAAGATATTGTGTTGGATATTCCCTCCCAGGAAGTCATCACTCTCGACAACGTGGTGATCGTGGCCAATGCTGTGGCCTACATCAATATTGTGTCGCCGGAAAAAGCGGTTTACGGTGTTGAAGATTATGAACTGGCGATCCGCACTCTGGTGCAGACTTCGCTGCGTTCCATTGTCGGTGAAATGAAGCTCGATGATGCACTGTCGTCACGGGATCAGATTAAAGCCAAGCTCAAAACATCTATCTCTGATGATATCGCCGACTGGGGTATTACGCTCAAGACTGTCGAAATTCAGGACATTAATCCTTCGGGCACCATGCAGGCTGCGATGGAAGAGCAGGCTGCCGCTGAGCGTCAACGTCGCGCCACAGTAACACGTGCTGAAGGCGATAAGAGTGCTGCTATTCTGACGGCTGATGGCCGCTTAGAAGCCTCACGTCGCGATGCTGAAGCTCAGGTAGTACTGGCTGAAGCCACTAAAACCGCGCTGACCAAAGTCAGTGACGCGATTCAGGATAAAGAGCTGCCGGCCATGTACCTGCTCGGTGAGAAATATGTGGAAGCCCTGCGTCAAATGGGTCAGTCAGACAATGCCAAAATTGTGGTGCTGCCAGCGGATATTCCTGCAGCGGTGCGCGGTATTATGAGTAATACTAAATAATTATTGTTGTTGCTAATAGGTCAACCAAGTCATGAGTCTGGCGTTGGTACAGGGAATGTTTTCAGTCAAGGGATCGCTTATGAAAAATCACACAATGCCATTACTCGGATTGGCCCTAGTCGTTGTTATCACTAGTGGATGCGCCAATGGCTATCGCGGCTATGGTGCACCCAAGCAGATTATTATTGATACTCAGGGGGTCGATTTGGATGCCTACTACGATGATCTCGGCGATTGCGAAAGCTATGCCCGACATGTGGATGTGACTGCTGAAACCACTGAAGGCGCGGTGACGGGAGCGGTTCTTGGAGGCGTTCTGGGTGCGGTGCTCGGCAATCATAAAACCGCTGAACGCAGTGCCGGAGCTGGTGCTGTAGTGGGTGGTGTAAAAGGTAACCAGCGCGCTCGCCATGAGCAAGAGCGCATAGTGCGACGCTGTTTGTCGGGGCGTGGTTACAGGGTTCTGAACTAAAGAGTTTTGAACTAAAGAGTTCTGAACTAAAGGATTTTGAACCAGTTTTTTTTACCAGCTTAGGCCGCTCAGTTCTTGACCGGCCTTTTTTGTAATTTCCGCTGCAATGTTCTGCGGTGCATACCCAGTGTTTTTGCCGTGGCGGAAATATTACCCTCGTGCTGATTCAGTACCTTTTGAATATGTTCCCATTCCAGTCGACTGACCGAGGGCGGTGAGTCCTGCAGCGGCACTTCGCCAGCCTCCCCACCGCGGGATTCAAAGGCGGCAACAATCTCTTCCACTCCAGCTGGTTTGCACAGATAGTTAACCGCACCGAGCTTGATCGCTTCCACGGCGGTTGAAATACTCGAGTAACCGGTGAGTATCACCACCTCTACTGAGGGCTGCGAGGTCAGCAGTTGCTGCAGGATTGCAAGGCCAGATTCCTGTTCAAGTTTTAAATCTAAAACCACCCGATCAATATCCTCGGTCTGCAGCTGAGCCATAGCTTGATCGCCATTGCTAGCGATAAGGGCCTTTTCGCCACGGCGCTCTAAGACTCTTGCCAGTACTGTGCTAAAAGCGGGGTCATCGTCGATTAATAAGTAGTTCACGATGTGGCTGTCGCCGTTAAGAGGGGCAGAGTGATCTGGGTGACTGTTCCCCCTTTAGGAGCATTCTGCAAACTCACAGAACCGCCGAAGCGAGTCAATGTGGCCTGGGATAAAAACAAACCCAAACCGAGGCCATCAGCTTTGTCAGTGACAAAGGGCTGGCCCAGCCTGTCGAGTTTGTCGGCATCGAGGCCTGCGCCAAAGTCGCGAATACTGATGGTCGCTGTTTCGTTATTCCAACTGATATCTATATCCACCTGCTCACTGGCATCGGCGGCATTGTTCAATAGGTTGAGAATTGACTGAGCGATGGTCGGATGAAAAACCGCTTTAACCGCTGGACTATCAATGAATCGAATACGGGTTTTTAACAGCGGCCGCATTAGTTGCCAGCGCCCCAAAACACTTTCCAGATAGGGCCGCACGGGCTGAGGTTCAAGCCGATTAGACTGAGATTCTTCAGCGGTGGTGAGCAGCTGTTTCAGTGTCGTCTTACATTGTTCGATCTGCTGATTGAGTAGTATCACATCTGGATTATTATCTGTATCCAAAAGCATCTCATCGACAATCAACTTCATGGTATTTAGCGGTGTGCCCAGTTCGTGAGCCGTACCTGCAGCAAGAGTTCCCACGGCGAGTAGCTGTTCGTCGCGCAACTGTGCATCCCGAGCCATGGCTATCTCTTGTTGCTGTTGCTTGAGGGTCGCGGCCATGCGGCTGATAAAGTAAATAATAATCGCCGCGCTGATAGCGAAGTTAGCCCACATGCCAAGAATATGCAGGCTGTTGTCTGGCGCCTGATGGTGATGGCCTGGTGCGATGGCGACAATGGCCACATAGTATTTGAGTAACAGGCTGTAACAGAGCAATGCTGTGGCTGCCAGTGCAATACTGTAGACCCTCGACAGGGTGATTGCCGCGATACTAATGGGGATGAGCATGTAGGAGACGAAGGGATTGGAGGCGCCGCCACTGAAAAATAGCAGTATCGAAAAAAACGCGATATCGGCGAGCAGATGAACAAAGAATTCGTTGTCACCTATGGGCACAGTGCGTCGGCTGCGTACCCAAATGGCTGCGGTGAGTGAGGCATAGACACTGAGCACAAAGGCAATTTCAGCCACCGGCAGACCAATCGGTTGCACCCAGGTGAAATAGATCAATGCCAGAACCTGGCCGAATAGGGCAACACCGCGTATCAAACTGAGAACATAAAGGTTCTCTCTGGTGGCGTTATTGTTATTCGGCTGGGCTTTTTTCATGGGCCAAATGGTACTAGAAATTTATCGCCATTGAGAGATAAACCGCTCGACCAAGCCCAGGTATTGCTTCACCAATGGCAATATCGCTGTCGCCGCTACGATTGCGACCACTTGTGTGGGCCGCATAAAAGCGATCAAGGAGATTTTTAACCCCGGAGCGCAGCTGTATATTCTCTGTGATGGACCAGTTGGCACCGATATTCACTATGCCAAAGCCGCTGGATTGTGTTTCATTGTTATAGCTGGCCACGTGCTTTTGGCGAGCGTAGACAACCGATTCAACCATTAATTGCAATGCTCCTTGATCCGGCTGATAGCGCAGGCTAAAGCGGGCATTGGCCGGTGCAATGCGGTAGAGGTCGTCGGCTATATCAGTGCGCTTGCCGCGGACATAGCTGACCACGCCATCCGCTGACCAATTATGATTGATACGGTAATTCCAGTTGGCGTCGGCGCCGAAGATCTCGGCATCGGTATTTTCATAGCTCAAAGCAGCGGCACCGCTCATCATGTTGCTGACCATATTGGCAGTCATGTCGGTGCTCGCGACACCCTGTATATAGTCGTTAATCTGGCGATAGAAAACCTGCGGGTAAATACTGAAGCGCTCAGTTTTTTTGCTCAGACCAATACTGATTTCATGGGCTGTTTCGTGGTTTAGGGACAGATTGCCAACATAGCTGCGGCCATCGGCAAGACCGGCGGTGATTGGCAGAGGTAACCAGAGAAAGGTTTCCTGATAAGAGGGGGCGCGATTCTTAATCCCCAAATCAATGGTCAGGGCCGTTTCAGTATCTAGGCTGCGGTTAAATTTGAGTACCAGATCCGTAGTGTTGTAATCGAGACTGCGGTCTGCCTGATTAAACTGCATAGCCAACATATTGGCTGCATTGCCCATCATTCCCATCATGCCAGAAGAGGTCACCGCACCACTGTCTAGACTAGTGCGATTCTGTCGGATACCAGCCTGATAACCCCAGTCTCCAATATCGCCATTAAGCTCAGCGAAGAGGCCAAGAATGTCGCGCTGAGTGCCATTGAAATTAAGCAGTTGAAACAGGGTATTACTAGGGTTGGTGATGGTCGAGTCATGACTGCTGAGGTTGCCATCGGTGCCGATCTTTAATTCTCCAAAGGCTAGCGGCAGCTGCGCATCTAGACTCCAGGAAAGGTTGTCGGCGGTGGCCAAATTACTGCGGTAACCCATGGTCATGACCGGGGCTGTGCGCAGGCTAAAGTTGTCCATGGAGTGAGTCACATCGGCCCATGCCAGTGACATGTTGATTGCTGCGTCATTCACTTGAGTGCTAAGAGTCATACCCGCCAGATCGGTTTTCACCGAGACAATATCCATGGCCAGAGCGGGGGTGCCGCTATTGCTGATATCCAGCTTTCCGGCAAAGACGGTTAATTCAGTCGCGTCTGACTTCCAGCCGTAGGCGAGATCAAAACGATCCCGCTGATGCTGACTACCGGCAACGGTTTTATTGTCTCCGGCGTCGATATTGTCGCCTTCGTTATGGGAGCCCAGAAGGGAAAGCTTATGCTGGTTGTTGGCTATTACCAGCTGCATATCTGAATTTGACTGACTGCCGTTATCGGTGAGCTGGGTGCTGGCAAAGCCGCTGACTCCTGCTGCTGTCTCGGAGCCAAAATTGCCGCGATTAAACTGCGCCACCATATGGCCGCCAATACTTTCCTGGGCCTGGCTGACCGGCGTAACACCGCGATAGACGGTGAGCTCCTGAAGCAGACCCGCAGGGGCGTAGGCCAGGGGAGAATCCATGGCGTTGGGACCGCCACTGAGAGTCGGCGCCTGATCGAGTTTCACTGACAGTCTATCGCCATACATGCCGCGATACTGGGCGATGCCAGTGATCACGCCATTGGCATTATTATTGGCCCCGGGAATACGCTTTAGCAGTTCGGCACTGTCTGGGCTGTGAAGGGGATTACTCCGTGGAGAGCTACTAATCTGGCTGGCTAGTGGAAAGGCCTGAATAGTGATTTCTTCTATGTCGTGGCTGTGATCAGCCAGTGCTGAGGTAACCGTTAAACTAAAGAAGAGGGCAGTGAGAGCCAAGGCAGGTTTAGGGGGCATAAAGAGAACCAGATAGTGAATAGAAGGCGATTAAAAAGGCGATTAATTAATCCAGTAATCTTAAGGAGTTGGCCGCTCTGGAACAATGTGACAAATTGTCGCAGTAGAGGCTTTTTTTACCCGTATCAGTATTTGATTACAGTTGGGAGAAAACCAAAAAGCGAGTACCATGCGCGATTGTTAACTTGCTTGTGAGTGTAGTCATGGAACCACTATCTGAAGATCTTCAAGAAAACCTCGATCGCATGATTGTTGAGAGTCTGGAAACCGGTTGTGTCTGGGGACTAAAGGATAAGGAAGACAACTGGGCGCTGGTGGGCTCTACTGATAGCGACACCATCGACGTCATTCCCTTCTGGTCAAATTGTGACTTTGCCCAGGCACTGTGCAATGGAGATTGGGATGTCTACACCCCGGTTGCCGTTGAGATGGAAGAGTTTCTCGACGATTGGCTGCCCGGCATGCACGCCGATGTGTTGATGGTTGGGGTCAACTGGACTGCCGATTTGGAAGGCCAGGAAATGGAGCCATTGGATCTGCTCGAAGAGTTTGAAGCGGAACTGGATTAAAAGGACAGAGGCAAGCATGTTTTTACAGCAGTTTTATACCCGCGATGAGTTGTCTCTGAGCATCAGTGCCGAACAGGGCAGTGGCTTTGCGAAAACCATCAGCAATGATTTCAATCCAATTCACGATGTCGACAGCAAGCGCTTCTGTGTTCCAGGAGATCTCCTGTTTGCATTGGTACTGGAGCGCTATGGCCTGAGCCAGCAGATGCGCTTTGAATTTTCCGGCATGGTCTCGGCGGATACGCCATTGGTTTTACCCGAGTCGCCTGGGGATCAGTTTGAGATTGCCGATGCTCGCGAAAAGACCTACCTGAAAGTGTCACGCAGTGGTGATCAAGTACAGGATCAGCAGATACTGGAAAGCCTAATTAAGAACTATGTGTTCTTTTCGGGACAGAATTTCCCGCATATTCTGGTGCCATTAATGGCCGAGAAGAATGTCATGATCAATCCCCAGCGACCGCTGGTGATCTATGAGTCTATGTCACTGCAGTTGGAGACTTTGGAACTTAGACAGCCCAGTGTTGAGCTGGCTGGCACTAGCCTTGAGGTGGATGGCAAGCGTGGCAATGCGGAGTTTAAGTTTAATCTGGTGGATGGCGGCAAGATCGTCGGCACCGGAGTGAAGACTTTAATCCTCAGTGGTCTCCGTGAATATCAGCAGGAGGCCATAGATCTGATGGTGGCAACCTACCTAGACAATCAGGCCCGTCACAGCGAAGCCTGATTGATTCTAAGGGTCTGAGCCGGGCAGTTTAGGCCACGGCTTTGGCTTTTGTTTTGGCAGCGGCCTTGCTGTTTCGCTTATCCGCCAACATATCCTTTAAGAAATGCCCTGTGTGCGAGGCTTTAATCGTCGCCACAGTTTCCGGTGTTCCCTCGGCAATAATCATCCCGCCGCCAGAACCGCCTTCAGGACCCAGATCGACAATCCAATCGGCGGTCTTGATCACATCCAAATTATGTTCAATCACGACCATGGTATTGCCCTGGTCGCGCAGTCTGTGGAGTACCGCCAGCAGCTGTTCGATATCGTGGAAGTGCAGGCCGGTGGTGGGCTCATCGAGAATATATAAGGTCTTGCCAGTGTCGCGCTTGGAGAGCTCTTTCGACAGCTTGATACGCTGTGCTTCACCACCGGATAAGGTGGTCGCGGACTGACCCAGCTTGATATAGGAAAGGCCTACATCCATCAGTGTCTGTAGCTTGCGGGCAATGGCGGGAATGGGGTCGAAGAATACGCGGGCATCCTCGACAGTCATATTGAGCACCTGATGAATATTTTTGCCTTTAAAGTGAATGTCGAGCGTCTCGCGGTTGTAGCGCTTGCTCTTGCACACATCGCAGGGCACATAGATATCCGGTAAGAAGTGCATCTCCACCTTGGTCACGCCATCACCCTGGCAGGCTTCACAGCGACCGCCTTTGACATTAAAGCTAAAGCGTCCCGGGTTATAACCTCGTGACCGGGCTTCCTGAGTCGCAGCAAAAAGTTCGCGAATCGGCGTAAAAATACCAGTGTAGGTGGCGGGGTTTGAGCGCGGTGTACGACCGATGGGGCTCTGATCTATATCGATACACTTGTCGAGATGGTTGAGACCGGTAATGGTGTCATGGGCAGCAGACTTTAGGGTCGTGGCCTTATTCAGTGCAACTGCTGCAGCCGGATAGAGGGTGCCATTGATCAGTGTTGATTTACCGGAACCGGATACGCCGGTAATGCAGGTAAACAGACCGATGGGAATTTGCAGGTCAACATTTTGCAGGTTGTTGCCACAGGCGCCAGTGACATCAATAAATTTGCCTTTTGGCTGATTGCGCTTCTCGGGAATTTTTATCCCACGTACGCCGGACATAAACTGACCGGTGACCGAGTTGGGGTTGTCGTGAATCTGTTGCGCCGTACCTTCGGCAACCACCTCACCACCGTGGACACCGGCACCTGGGCCTATATCGATAATATAGTCGGCGGCGGCAATCGCTTCTTCGTCGTGCTCTACAACAATCACGGTGTTGCCGAGATCCCGCAGGCGAACCAAGGTTTTCAACAGGCGTTCATTGTCGCGCTGGTGCAGACCAATTGAAGGCTCATCGAGAATATACATCACGCCCACCAGACCGGCACCGATTTGACTGGCCAGGCGAATGCGCTGAGCTTCACCACCGGAGAGGGTGTCGGCGCTGCGGTTCAGTGACAGATAGTTGAGTCCCACATCCACCAGAAAGCGGAAACGCTGACGGATCTCTTTAATAATTTTTTCGGCGATCTCGCCCTGACGACCTTCCAGCTGGATGTTATCGAAGTAATCACAGCAGTCGCCCACGGGCATGCTGACAATATCTTCAATGCGACGGTCGTCGATAAACACATGGCGCGCCGACTTGCGCAGTCGTGTGCCGTCGCACTCGGGACAGTGTGAGCTAGTCATATACTTGCCCAACTCTTCACGCACCGAGCCAGACTCGGTTTCGCGATAGCGGCGCTCCATATTATTGATCACACCCTCAAAGGTATGTTCGCGGCGGAACATGGTGCCGCGATCATTGACGTAGCTAAAGGTGATCTCTTCCTTGCCGCTGCCATAGAGAATCTTTTTACGGTGATCTTCGGTTAGCGCTTCCCAGGGAGAGTCGATGTCGAAATCGTAATGAGCTGCTAGAGAGGTGAGCATGTTGTAGTAGTAGAGTGTGCGACGATCCCAACCGCGAATCGCACCCTCGGAGATCGAGGCTTCCGGGTGATGTACTACTCGGTCAATATCAAAAAACTGATGCACGCCCAGACCATCACAGGTGGGGCAGGCGCCGACCGGATTGTTAAAGGAAAACAACCGTGGCTCTAATTCATTGAGACTGTAGTTACAGACTGAGCAGGCAAACTTGGCGGAGAACATCTGGTCCGGTTCATCGCTGTCCATAAAGCTAATGCCAGCCAATCCTTCAGCCAGAGTTAGGGCGGTTTCAAAGGACTCAGCTAAGCGAATGCCCATATCGGCTTTCACTTTAAAGCGGTCGACCACTACTTCGATATCATGCTTTTGTTTTTTGTTCAGCGCAGGGGCTTCGTCCAAATCACAGACTAGGCCATCGATTCGGGCGCGAATAAAGCCCTGTCGGCGCAGGCTTTCAAAAAGGTGCAGATGCTCACCTTTGCGGCCTTTGACGATGGGTGCCAACAACATAAGTTTGGTGTTCTCGGGCATGGCCAAGACCTGATCAACCATTTGACTGACGGTCTGGGCCTTTAGTGCCTGATTGTGCTCGGGGCAGCGTGGCTCGCCGGCGCGGGCAAACAGTAAGCGCAGGTAATCATAAATTTCGGTAATGGTGCCCACGGTTGAACGGGGATTGTGGGAGGTAGATTTTTGCTCAATGGAGATCGCCGGAGAGAGCCCCTCAATATGATCCACATCGGGCTTTTCCATCATCGAGAGGAATTGGCGCGCATAGGTGGAGAGCGATTCTACGTAGCGGCGCTGACCTTCTGCATAGAGCGTATCAAATGCCAGAGACGATTTACCCGAGCCCGAGAGGCCAGTAATCACGACTAATTTGTCTCGTGGAATATCAAGATCAATATTTTTGAGATTGTGTGTGCGGGCGCCACGTACCTGAATGGTATTCATTGAGAATTCTTTTGGTTGTGTTAAACGGTCGATTATAAGGTGCTGTTGGTGCACTGGGCAAAGTGATTCTGACAATTCACCTAAGTATTACGAATAGGCCGCCGCGCCAGACTGCAATAGCGGCAAAATAGTTGCCTAAAAATTACGTCTTATTGGCCAAAATTAGATCTTACACTGGGCTGCGGCGCTGTTAAAATGCTCGGGTTCATCAGAGACTCTCTATCAACTCTCTGTTATTTATCCACGGCCCTGAGACTGAATTGAATACTTCCTCCTCATTTTCCCCCTTAGAGAAACGCGCGGTAGCCTCGCTGGCTAGCCTTTACGGCTTTAGAATGCTCGGCCTATTTATGGTGCTGCCAATACTGGCGCTGTATATGGATGACTATCCTGGCTTCAGTCCATTGTTACTGGGTATTTGTCTGGGGATCTATGGCCTGACTCAGGCGGCACTGCAAATTCCACTGGGACTGCTGTCTGATAAGATTGGTCGTCGACCGGTGATTATTGGAGGTCTATTAGTTTTTGTTCTAGGTAGTTTGGTGGCTGCATCCGCGGAGACCACTACAGGCTTGATAGTAGGTCGCGCTATTCAGGGGGCAGGTGCTATCGCTAGTACGCTGATGGCCCTGGTTAGTGATCTCACCAGTGAAGAGAATCGCACAAAATCCATGGCCACAATAGGAGCCAGTATCGGCATGTCATTTATGCTGGCGATGATTTTTGGTCCGCTAATCGCCGCGTACCTGGGCTTGCCCGGCGTGTTCTGGGTCACTGCACTGCTTGGTTGTCTGG
>CAJQJT010000164.1 GCA_905478725.1 uncultured Pseudomonadales bacterium | reverse complement strand
TCATCCCGACAGAGCGAAGTGACGAGGGATCTCAAACTCAATCAAAGCCCCATCACCTGTTTAATAATCTCGTTCTTCAATGGCTTAATTTGATTCACCTTGCCAAGCCCCATATTGCGCAACAACCTCACCGCCACATTGTCCGCAGCAAACAGCCGTTTAAAACCTTCCATCGCCGCCATAGTGGCCAAGTTCTCCGGTTTTCGCAGTCGCTGATATTTATTCAAGCACATCAGTGATCCCAGATCATTGCCTCGCTTGGCTTCAGCACAGAGCGTATCGACCAGAGCCTTAACATCAGCAAACCCCAGGTTGACCCCCTGCCCCGCCAGCGGATGAATCGTATGTGCCGCATCCCCCAGCAATGCCACCCGCTCAACCACATAATCTTTCGCGTGACGCTGACGCAATGGAATAGCATAGCGCTTATCCACAGAGAGAATTTCACCCACGCAGTGTTCACTGGCACGGCTTAACTCGGCACAAAAAGCCACGTCATCCAGCGCCATCAAGCGATCGGCTTCAGCGGATTCCTGAGACCAAACCAACGAACAATAATGCTGATCGCTCTGTTTATTTAAGGGCAACAACGCCAGTGGCCCCGTGGACATAAAACGTTGCCAAGCAGTCTGCTGATGCACTGACTCGGTTTGCACTGTGGTCACTATGGCACTGTGACCATAATCCCACTCCCGAGTGGCAAACTTAAACTGCTCTCTGATACTTGAATTGCCGCCGTCGGCCGCTACCAGCAGAGGAGTCACTAGCTGCTCGCCGCTACTTAATTCAACGCTGACCTGAGACTCCGACTGACTGTATTGAACAACGCTAACCGGGCAGAGAAAATCAATATTATCCAGCTTGTCGACCTCAGCCAATAATGATTCGACCACTAAAGAGTTTTCAACTATATGGCCCAAATTGGGCTGCTGCACATCCTGACAATCAAAATGGATTTCACCGGTGCCCTCAGCATCCCAGACCTGCATGGCGCCATAGGCACTGACCCGCTGAGCGGCAATTGAGTTCCAAGCCCCGCAGCAATCTAATAGGCTTCGAGACTTTTCTGTGAGCGCTGCGACCCGCGGATCAAAATGCTCAGAATCAAAAGCGGCAGTTGCACGAGCTTCTAATAACGCTATAGACAAGCTGCTATTTGAGCGCCCCAAGAGACAGGCAAAAGCGGCCCCAACCATGCCAGCGCCAACCACAATGACATCGTACTCTCGGCACTGTTGAGCTATTTTAACTGCCATGTCCAGCCTCCTTATTGGCCATACCCATTCCAAATTTCGCAAAGCGGCTGCGCAGACTCGGCAGCAGGTCCATCATCACCAACCCAGAGTTGCGCCCCAGGGCCACAACCGAGGAGGACTGAGCAAATAATTTGGGTAAGTTATCGCTAAACATCAAGGTATTTTGCTGATCCGCCAACTGCTGTTGCTGATAGTCTTCAAGGGTTTCCAGGGAGGAGAAGTCTGCGCCGGACAATTTAGCCTTGCCCAGTACATCCGCCAGTGTCGCCACATCGCGTAACGACAGGTTAAAACCCTGTCCCGCGACCGGGTGCAAACTGTGGGCAGCATTTCCTAGCACGACAACATTGCGTCGCACCTGCTCACTCGCCGTAGTCAGCGCCAACGGATAGGCCACCCGCTCGCCCACTTTCTGTACCGTACCCATGCGATAGCCAAAGCTCTCTTGCAGGGCGTTTAAAAACTCTTCGTCGCTGGCGGCCATCAATTCGGCGGCGCGCTCTGGCGGCTGGGTCCAGACTAGGGCGCAGCGGGGGCTGCCATCAAAATCTGGCAGCGGTAACATGGCCATAGGACCCTGATCAGTAAAGCGTTCGTAGGCGACGCCATCATGCGCATCTTGCAGTCCGATATTGGCAATAATGCCCTGCTGCCCATAGGGCTGCTGATCGCTGTGAATACCGAGCTGTTGAGCGGTTTGAGAATTGGCCCCGTCGGCGATCACCAGTAGAGAGGTTTGAATGGTCTCGCCGCTGTTCTCCAGAGTTAGACCCACGCCAGACTTGAGCGGCGTTATTTTTGCGACACGTTCTGGGGCCATCATCTCCACTGAGGTGGTGGCCAGCCTGCCTAGCAACACTGCGCCAATCCAGCGGTTTTCAATCACATAGCCAAGCGCTTCAACGCCAGCTTCCTCGGCGCTAATTCTGGTTAGGCCAATATGACCACGGTCACTGACATGGATATTGTTGATGGCGCTGGTATGAGATTCCAATTCTGACCAGAGTCCGGCAGCTTGGAATATTTTCCGGCTACTCCAGGAGAGCGCAGTTGAGCGCGAGTCAAAACTGGGATGATGTTGTTGCTTGCCGGACTTACCATAGGCCTGAGCCTCAAGCAGCAGCACTTTCCATTCCGGCTGCTGTTGGGCTAACAACAATGCCAGACTAATGCCCACCATACCGCCGCCGACGATCACTAGATCGTAGTTTTCTGCGCGTTCTGTGTTTATCTCTTTCATCATTCTTTAGCCATTAGTGGGTAGCCATTAGCCTGTCGCCATAAGCAGTTCAATCTCACTGCGGATTTTGGGCACCCCAGAGGTTAAATCTTGGCAACCGGATTTAGTCACTGCTATATCATCCTCTATTCGCACCGCTAGCCCGCGCCATTTTTCCGCCACATTGCTGTTATCAGGAGAGATGTAGATGCCCGGCTCCACGGTAACCACCATACCCGGCTCATAGACACGCCACTGGTTATCAATTTTATAATCACCAACATCGTGAACATCCATACCCAGCCAATGCCCTGAGCTGTGCATATAGAAATCTTTGTACGCTTCCAGCTCAATCAGCTCATTGACCTCGCCATCGAGAATGCCGACATCTCGCAGACCGGCAGTGATCACTGCCACGGTGGCATCATTGGCAACATTATAGGTCGCCCCGGGAACAATTTTGGCGATGGCTTCAAGCTGAGCCTGCAAAACAATATCGTAGATCGCCGCCTGCGCTGAGCTAAATTGGCCATTGATTGGGAAGGTGCGAGTGATGTCTGACGCGTAATCTTCATATTCACAGCCAGCATCAATCAACACTAAATCGCCGTCATTAATTTTCTGCCGGTTTTCTATGTAGTGCAGAATGCAGCCATTTTTGCCGCCACCAACAATACTAGTGTAGGCCGGAGCCGCAGCACCAGAGGCCATAAACTCGTGTTCGATCTCGGCCTGCAGCTGGTATTCATAGATGCCGGGGCGACTGATTTTCATCGCTCGACAGTGGGCCCGCGCTGAAATCTCGCCAGCCTTGCGCATTAACTTAATCTCAGCCGCCGTTTTAATCAGGCGCATTTCATTGACCAGATGATCTAGGTCGATGAATTCGCCAGGAGGCACAGAGCCACGACTTTGCTGCTCGCGAATCTGATTGATCAGGCTCATCAGATGACGGTCAAAGTCGGCGTCTTTGCCGATCGCATAATAGACCCGCTCACGGCCCTCGAGCATACCGGTCAAAATTTCATCGAGATCGTCAATCGGGAAGGCATCATCTAGGCCAAAGTCGGCAACCGCTCCATCAGGTCCAGAACGATAGCCGTCCCAGGTCTCACGTAACTTATCTTTTTCCCGACAGAAAAGCAGGCACTGACCGCGCTCGCGACCAGGCATTAACACCAATACTGCCTGGGGCTCGGCAAAGCCGCAGAGATAACTGAGGCTAGTCGATTGCTTATAAGGGTAGTGAGTATCGCGAGAGCGAATCTTTTCCGCAGCGCCAGTAATAATGGCAATGCTGTTGGGCGCCATCATCGACATAAGGTCTCTGCGCCGGGCGGCGTATTCCTTGACGGTGATCATAGCGCTCCCTTGGGGATGGATTGGCTGTGGATTGCCTTTGGCAGGTATAGCCTTTAGACGCGGTTAGTGAACAGTTGGACCACTATTGGCCGCGGCTTCCGGGTGCAGCTCAGAGAAAATCAGCTGTACTGCAATACGGATATACTCGATCAATTCAGCGTAGTCGCGCTCGCCGTCATCGTCGGTTTCAAAATCCACCGAAATCTGAGCAATAGCAGAGATATCTTCCAGCGCTTCTTTCACGTCGTCAGACACCGCAAAGCCGTCGCTCATGCCATCGCCGACACCGGAGAGATAGTTGCTGCACCACTGACCCACGGCAACCAAACGCTCAGGCAGCGGCAGTTCGTCATCCGGCAGCACCGGCTGAAACAAAAAGGCCACGTCTTCAAGGCTGGTCAATGAAGTCTCATAAAAATCCCGCAGGGGATAGGCCGCGCCATCGGCCTGTTCTTCGGATAGCCCCAACCAACCAGTAGAGGTCTCGATCAACTGATCCAAAGGGACTTTCCCACAGCACAAACGACCGCAGAGAAAGCCATGAAATCCAGAGGGATCGGCCTTTACTCGCAGTTTAAAAAATAGATCTTCCAGCTGTTCAAATGTCATCTTTATGCCTCGTTCAGGTAGCAGGCATCTTAACATTCTAATAATTTCACTGCACACCACATTGACTTAATGATCTGATTGACCAAAACTGTGTCAGTGCCTATAGTTCATGTCCGATAGTTAGTCGGCTGTAGTGCCCTGTCATTCACCAAAAAGAACTCTGATTATGAGCGGCTACCAAGAGTTAGAAACAAAACTGGACAGCTTAATTGAGCTTTGCCTGCAACTGAAACGCGAGAACCAATCTCTGCGTGCCAAAGAGTCGAGTCTGGCTGGTGAGCGCGGCAAGCTTTTGGAGCAGAATGAAATGGCACGACAAAAAATTGAGACCATGATAAATCGCCTCAAAAACTTAAACGCAGAGTAAGAGTCAGCATGTCATCTATATCTTTAACTATTCGCATCCTCGACAAAGACTATCAGGTCAACTGTAAGCCGGACGAGCGTGACGCACTGATCCTGTCGGCAAAAATGCTCGATGAAAAAATGGAAGAGATCCGCCGTGGCTCGCATATTATCGGCGTTGAACGCATTGCCGTGATGGCTGCCTTAAATTTGGCCCATGATCTTATTCGCAGTGAACAGTCCGCTCAAGCCGGCGCCGACACGTCTCACTTACTGCAATCCATGAACTCTAAACTGAGTTCAGCCCTGTCAGACCTTAACAGCTAATATCAGATCAATTTTCCCCTGCTTAAAACGCCGCTTAAAACAGATTTTAGCGAGATCTTTTTTAATCTGCTCTGCTATACTCATCGCTCCTGGAGTGTGCGCCAGTCAAGAAGTCCCTGAGCCGATAATTATTACCCGGTTTCTCTCCGTCAATGTTGTTGTGCACTTCCGTGCGTCGGAAAGCCTGATATATTGCGAGGGCAGCCACCTTGAACTTCTCGGTTCGAGGCCACGTTGACAGCGGCACTCTGGGATTTATTTTAACCATGGCCATATGCCAATGAATCCCAGCGAAATACGAAATAGCATTCGAGAAAAACGACGAGCGTTGAACACCAGCCAACAACGAGCTGCCTCTGAGCAGCTGGCTAAATTGCTCTGTCGACAAGATTTCTTTCAGCGCGCTAAACGCATAGGTGTCTACCTGGCCAATGATGGTGAGATCGATCCAACACCTATTATTAATGCCGCCTTTAGAGCCAAAAAAGCCTGCTTTTTACCCCTGATTGATCCTTTAAAAGCCAATAGCCTGCACTTTGCCGAATATCAATATGGCGACACCCTGCACAAGAATCGCTTTGGTATACTCGAACCTCAGTTCAAATCCACAACTGTCACTCCGCCCTGGAGTCTCGACCTAATCCTGGTACCTCTGGTGGCATTTGATCGGGACGGTAATCGACTGGGCATGGGCGGTGGTTTTTACGATCGCACTCTGGCCCCAAGACCGGGCAAGCCAACCGGCCCAAAACTGATCGGCCTAGCTCACCAACTGCAAGAAGTGGCTGGACTGACAGCCGAGAGCTGGGATATCCCTTTACATAAAATAGCCACAGACCAAGAGATAATATGCGCAAGACTAAAATAATTTGCACCATTGGGCCGGCGACAGACTCGCTGGAAATGTTGGAAAATCTGGCCAATGCCGGCATGAATGTGGCGCGACTGAATATGTCTCACGGCACCCATGAGTCCCACCGCAAAGTGATTGACGCCATCCGCGTTCTCAACCTCAAGCTCAATCATCCGATCGCCGTATTACTCGACACTCAGGGTCCTGAGATTCGCACTGGCGATATGGCTAATGATCTGCATCTCAACGATGGCGATACCATCTCCATCGTCGCTCGCGGAGCAGAAGATGTTGAATCGTCCTCGATCCATATTAACTATGAAGACCTAATAACCGATGTAGGTATTGGCGACATTATCACGGTGGACAATGGTCTGATTAACCTGGAAGTGCTGAGCAAAGAAGAGCGTGTCATGCAGTGCAAGGTCATCGACGGCGGTCTGCTGAAAAGCAAACGCCACGTCAACCTGCCCGGCATCCGAGTTAATCTGCCGGCAATTACAGAAAAAGATCGCCGCGACATTGAGTTTGGTATGTCGCTGGATGTGGATTTTATCGCCCTCTCCTTTGTCCGCCAGGCTGAAGATATTCGTGAGCTGCGCGAACTACTCGGCGACAAGGCCGACACGATTAAGGTGATTGCCAAACTGGAAGATCAGGAAGCGGTGACCAATATGGTCGAAATTATCGAAGCTGCGGACGGCGTTATGGTAGCCCGTGGCGATCTCGGCGTTGAGGTTCCTCTCGAAGTATTACCGCGGATTCAGCGACGCATTCTGCGCACCTGCGCGGAAATGGGTAAACGCGCCATAGTCGCAACCCATATGCTCGAGTCGATGATTGAAAATCCCAATCCAACTCGTGCCGAAGTGACAGACGTAGCCAATGCGGTCTACGAAGAAGCGGATGCGATTATGCTGTCAGGCGAGACCACTGTGGGCAAGTACCCGGTAAAGTGTGTCGAGATTCTCGATCGCATTGCCCGCTCCACAGAAAGCAGTCGCGGACTTAGATTTACCGACAACCTGATTATTGAAGGGGACAAGCAACAAATTGCTCAAGCGGCGGTGAATCTTGCCGAAGCGATTTCAGCGAAGGCGATTATTGTGCCCACCAAGCGTGGCCGCATGGCTAACCGCGTGACCAATTGTCACCCCCAGGAACCAATTATCTGTGCCTTTACCAACAGCGGTGTCACAAGACGTCAGCTGGTTTTGAACCGCAATGTACTTAGCTATCAAATTGATTTTGGCCAGAACTCCGATGCAACTCTGGCAGCTGCCGCGGCAATTATGATTAATCGCGATGAATTTTCGCCAGAAGATCGTGTGGTAGTGATTTCAGATACGCTAGCTGGCGACGGTATTGAAGCAATTCAGATCCGCCAAATTGCCGATCTGCTTTAACTGATTAAGCATTCGGCCCCTAGGGGCCGAATGTGACATTCGAAAAGACTTAAATCCTAAAAAGCTAATAATCTAGAAAGCTAATAATCTAGAAAACTAAGAGCCAAGAAAGAACTGATAGGCTTCGTTTTCCGTTTCGTTAACATAGTGATAACCCAAGTTATCAAGAAAACCAGACAACTTCTTAAGGTCTTTCTTCGACGCCTGAATACCCACCAGCACGCGGCCAAAGGCCGAGCCATGGTTGCGGTAATGAAACATCGAGATATTAAACTCGCCACCCAGCTGAGTGAGAAAGTTCAACAGCGCACCTGGTCGTTCAGGAAACTCAAAACGAAATACCTGTTCGTCTCCCACCTGGGGTGAACGCCCGCCAACCATATGACGAATGTGGGATTTTGCCACTTCATTATCGGTCATATCGGCCACTGTATAGCCCTGCTCACGAAGCTCAATCACTAATTGATGGCGATCTTCGTCATCAACCACCTGCGCGCCCACAAAGATATGCGCCTTATTGGCATCGCTAAAGCGATAGTTAAATTCAGAGATGTTACGTTTGTGCATGGCCTTGCAAAACAACTTAAAGCTGCCCGGCTTTTCATCGATGGTCACTGCCAGTACCGCTTCGCGTTTTTCACCAATCTCGGTACGCTCAGAAATATAGCGCAGGCGATCAAAGTCGATGTTGGCGCCGCACTGAATCGACAGCAGGGTCTTATCCTTCACCCCTTCGCGCTCGACATATTTCTTCAGGCCGGCTAAACCCATAGCACCCGAGGGTTCACAGATGGCCCGTGTATCACTGTAGACATCTTTAATCGCCGCACAGATTTCATCAGTACTAACGGTGATGACTTCGTCGACCAAGTCTTTCAGTATCCGGAAAGTCTCTTTACCAATTTGTGCCACAGCAGTACCGTCGGCAAAAATGCCCACTTCTTTCAGGCGCACTCGCCGGCCAGCTTTTAGAGCTGCATCTAAGCAAGCGCTGTCATTGGCTTCAACAGCAATAATTTTTACATCGGGCCGCACATATTTAACATAAGCTGCGACACCAGCGCAGAGACCACCGCCGCCCACAGCGATAAAGATCACATCCAAATCGCCAGGCAACTGTCGCAGAATTTCCATACCAATAGTGCCCTGCCCGGCAATCACGTCCGGGTCGTCGAAGGGATGGATATACACCAAGCCCTTCTCTTCAACCAATTTTTGCGCATGGGCCGATGCGGCATCGTAGTTGTCGCCAATCAAAACCACTTTGGCACCACGAGCGCGGACTGCGTCCACTTTAATTTGCGGCGTTGTCTTGGGCATCACGATGGTTGCCTTAACACCCATCTTTTTTGATGCCAGAGCCAGACCCTGAGCATGGTTTCCTGCCGAAGCAGCAATCACGCCAGTGGCGCGCTGTTCATCGGTGAGCTGGCGTAGCTTGTTGTAAGCCCCGCGCAATTTAAAGGAAAACACCGGCTGCAAGTCTTCGCGCTTTAACAATACATTGTTATTCAGGCGCTGAGAGAGCAGTGGCGCTGGGTCGATAGGCGTTTCGATCACTAGGTCGTAGATACGCGCATCGAGAATTTTTTTCACGTACTTGTGGGGCATGAAGATTCCATAATCTGAGTCTGAAGAATCAATGGTAAGTTGATAAGCAGTTTTACGCCAGCCTGAAAGCGATGAATCTGTTTTATTGCGCTTATCACCGTATAATTGGTTCCCTACAAAAACACATAACCGGTGAGGTCACAGGTGGATCAGAATCAATTAAAACTCGCGGTAGCGGCCGCTGCAGTCGAGTACACATTAACTAAGATCAACCCAGAGAGTATTGTTGGCATTGGCACAGGCTCAACCGCCAACTGTTTTATCGACTTGCTCGCCGAACACAAAAATAGCTTTCAGGCTGCAGTAGCAAGCTCTGACGCTTCAGCTGAACGCTTGCGCAGTCACGGCATCGAAGTTATTGAACTGAATGCTGCCGCAGAAATTACTATTTATATAGATGGCGCTGACGAAGCTAACCCTCGCCTTGAGCTAATCAAGGGCGGCGGTGCCGCACTGACTAGAGAAAAAATTGTCACTGCTGTGGCCAATGAATTTGTCTGCATTGCCGACGAGAGTAAGTGGGTGGACCATCTGGGTCAGTTCCCCCTACCCGTAGAAGTCATCCCAATGGCGCGCAGCTATGTAGCACGAGAGTTAGTTAAGTTAGGCGGCGATCCAGTGTGGCGCGAAAATGTTATTACCGACAATGGCAATCAGATTCTCGATGTTCACCACCTCTACCCGGTTGGCTCCGCTCAAGCGCTAGAAGAAAAGATCAATCAGATTACTGGTGTTGTTACTAACGGGTTCTTTGCCTTGAAAGCGGCCGATGTATTATTTTTGGCAACCCAGCAGGGCATAGTGACCCACTACCCCAAAACATAGACAGCGGCGATTAAAACAATGAAGAAATATCACGTCTGTGGTCTGGGCAATGCCTTGGTCGATACAGAAATTGAAGTCAGTGAAAAAAATCTCAGTGATCTTGGCATTGAAAAAGGCCTGATGACGCTAGTAGATGAAGAGCGCCAGCACTTTTTGCAGGACAGCCTTAGTGATCATCTGGTGATGTCCAAACGTGCCTGTGGCGGCTCTGCCGCAAATACTGTTATCTCCCTCAGCCAGTTTGGCGGCAAGGGCTTTTTATCCTGCAAGGTAGCCGACGACGAAAACGGTCAGTTTTATATGCAGGATCTGATGGATAACGGCGTCGACCACAATGCCAGTATTCAAAGTGCCGAGACCGCTCAGGGTATTACCGGAAAATGTCTGGTGATGATTACTGATGATGCCGATCGCACCATGAATACTTTTCTCGGAATCAGCTCCGATCTGGCCACTGCCGATGTCGACCCAGAAGCGATCGAGAATTCAGAGTATCTTTATATTGAAGGCTATCTGGTTACCGGAGAGAGTTCACTAAACGCAGTTCTTGAAG
>CAJQJT010000163.1 GCA_905478725.1 uncultured Pseudomonadales bacterium | reverse complement strand
GACGCTGCGGCCTTTGCCGTAACCGCTGAGCGAGTCACTGACGAAGTTAAGTCAGGGCAGGGCGTGGGTGCAACTTCTGCGATGCTCAAGTACTACGGTACTGAATTGAATAAACGTCGCTATGAGCTGGTGATGAAAATCAACGGCAGCGACGCGATGATTTGGGATGGCGCCAACTCTCATGGCGGCGCTGCGCCGCGCATGTGGTTGCGTACCAAGGGCAACTCAATTGAAGGCGGAACCTCTGAAGTTCAGTTGAATATTATCGCCAAAAACATTCTCGGCTTGGGCTAAGTTTACGCGCTCTTTTTTACAAGCTCGTTTTACACGCTAGCTACCAGACCGACAGCTAACAGACATAAAGGTAACAATCATGGCAATGGTAATAAACGAAGAGCAGCAGATGCTCAAAGAATCGGCCCAGGGTTTTCTCGCAGAATTCGCGCCGGTCTCAGAATTACGCAAGCTGCGCGACGAAGGCAGTGAAGCAGGTTATAACGCCAATATTTGGCGTCAGATGACCGATATGGGGTGGGCGGCGATTTTGGTCCCCGAAGCCTATGGCGGTCTTGAGTTTGGTCATGTGGGCATGGGCCAGATCGTTGAGCAAACCGGTCGTACACTCACCGCATCACCTCTTTTTGCGACGGCAATTGTCGGCGTCAGCCTGATCAATTTGGCCGGCAGTGAAGAGCAAAAAACTGACCTGCTCGGTGCTATAGCTGGCGGCGAATTAACCACTGCACTGGCAGTGGATGAAAAGATTCATCACGCCCCGACACAGATCAGCATGACGGCTGTGAAGCAGGCTGATAAGTATGTATTGAATGGCGAGAAGCGCTTTGTAGTCGACGGATCAAATGCCGATAAGCTGATTGTTGCTGCGCGCACCTCTGGTGCTGCTGGCGATACCGCAGGCATCAGCCTGTTTTTGGTTGATCCCAGTGCTGCCGGTGTTGAGATCGAGCGCACCAGCATGGTAGATACACGCAATGCGGCGATTATTCGCTTTGATGATGTCAGTGTCAGCAGCGCTGATCTGCTGGGTGCTGAGGGCGAAGGCTTTGCAGCACTGTCTGCGACATTGGATATTGGCAACGCCTATCTGGCCGCTGAGCTGCTGGGCATTGCTCAAGAGACCTTTGACTGCACGCTAAAGTACTTAAAAGAGCGTAAGCAATTTGGTGTTTTGATTGGTTCTTTCCAGTCGTTACAGCATCGCGCTGCCCACTGGTGGAGTGAGGTTGAACTGTGCAAGTCTGTGGTTCTTAAAGCATTGCAGACACTGGACGAGGGCGATGCAAAAAGTCCCGCTATGGCCAGTGTTGCCAAAGCCAAGCTCTGCGAAGTGGCTGAGCTGGCGACCAATGAAGCGATTCAGATGCACGGCGGTATTGGTATGACTGATGAGTATGAAATTGGCTTCTTTATCAAGCGCGCCAGACCTGCGGCCATGCTCTTCGGTGACTACAGTTATCACGGCGATCGCTTTGCTCAGCTCAGCGGTTACTAAGTGACATAAGCTTGTAATACGGGGTAGTCAGAAATGATGCCCCGTTTTGTTATCTGGCTGTATTAGAATGACTCAAGAATTAGAGATTAGAACAGTCTCAGAATAAAAATAAATCAGACAATAATAAGGATAATGACAATGGATCTAGGTATTAGCGATAAGCTCAAACCCATTCTAGAAGAAGTAAAAGACTTTATTGATATAGAGATTTTACCTCTAGAGCAGGAATATCACGCTGAAGTTGAGAAAGGCGACCGCTGGGCTTTCACCGAGCGCCAAACTGAAATACTTGAAGGCCTAAAGTCAAAAGCCAAAGCCAAAAATCTGTGGAATTTCTTCCTCACCCATTACGAGGGCGGTCACGGTCTCAATACCGTTGAATACGCTTATATTGCAGAGCAAACTGGTCGTTCGCACCTGGCACCTGAGGTGTTTAACTGCGCTGCGCCTGATACGGGTAATATGGAAGTCCTGGCCCGTTATTGTAGCGAAGAGCAGAAAGAAACCTGGTTGAAGCCGCTGTTAGCCGGCGAGATTCGCTCTGCCTATGCCATGACTGAGCCTGATGTTGCCTCTTCCGATGCCACCAATATTGCGCTCTCCTGTGTTGCCGATGGCGACGAGTGGGTACTGAACGGCGAGAAGATTTGGATTTCAGGCGCCGGTGATCCGCGCTGTAAAATTCTTATTGTGATGGTTAATACCAATCCAGATGCGCCGCGTCACTCACGTCACTCACAGGTTCTTGTGCCATTTGACACCCCAGGCGTCAAAAACCTTCGTGCCATGCAAATCTTTAACATAGATGACGCACCTCACGGTCACATGCACATGCGCTTTACCGATGTGCGCGTACCTAAAGAAAATATGATTCTCGGCGAAGGCCGTGGTTTTGAAGTCGCTCAGGGGCGTTTAGGGCCTGGTCGTATTCACCACTGCATGCGTTCTATTGGCATGGCTGAAGCAGCACTGAAGTTGATGATTGAGCGTTCATTATCCCGTGAAGCCTTCGGTCGTCCTCTGGCTAAACTGGGCGGCAATGTGGATATTATTGCTCAGGCTCGTATCGATATCGAAATGACTCGACTGCTATGTCTCAAGGCCGCTTGGCTGATGGACAATGTGGGCACTGATGCAGCACAGCCGTTTATCTCCATGATTAAAGTCGCAGCGCCGAATATGGCTCTGAAGATTCTCGATGAAGCCATGCAGATGCACGGTGGATTAGGTCTCTCTCAGGATACGCCTTTGGCGATCTGGTATGGTGGACAGCGTACATTACGCTTCGCTGATGGCCCAGACGCAGTCCACCGTATGGTCATTGGTCGCCGCGAAATCAAACAGTATATGTAAGGAAATAGCATGACGATTAGATATGACAATCAGGTTGCCATAGTCACAGGTTCGGGGAATGGCTTAGGCCGTTCC
>CAJQJT010000162.1 GCA_905478725.1 uncultured Pseudomonadales bacterium | reverse complement strand
AAGCCTGCCCATTGAACCTGGCACCCACCACTAGTACCACGGTGACTCTGGCCATGGGCGATGCACTGGCTATAGCTCTGCTCGAGTCTCGCGGCTTTACCGCAGAAGACTTCGCTTTCTCTCACCCTGGTGGTGCCCTCGGCCGCAAGCTACTGTTGCGGGTGGCGGACATCATGCATAAAGACGTCGAAGTGCCACGGGTTTTGGCTACAGAACCACTGCATCAGGCGCTGTTGGTGATGACTGAAAAGGGTTTTGGCATGACCACAGTGGTAAGCGATGAGAATAAATTACTCGGCGTATTTACCGACGGTGATTTGCGCCGCATAGTCGACGCCAAAGTGGATATAAACAATGTCACCATGGCGGATGTAATGTCTCCCAACCCAAAGACTATTAACGGCGAAATCCTCGCTGCTCAGGCACTCAAAATAATGGAAGATGGTTCCATTACCGCCCTGATTGTAGAGAATGAAGATCGATCTCCCATCGGCGTATTGCATATGCACGATATTTTGCGTGCGGGAGTTATCTAAGGATGGAAGCAGCCATAAACAGCCTTACAGATAAAACCGTAATCGAAGCCGCCAAACAGATCAAACTATTGCTTGTCGATGTGGATGGCGTCCTCACCGATGGACGCCTCTACTACGGCAATAATGGTGAAGAACTTAAAGCCTTTGATATCCAAGATGGTTTGGGAATCAAACTACTCCAACGGGGCGGCGTTCAGGTAGGCATTATCACTGGGCGGGTCTCAACATTGCTTCAGCGCCGCGCCGATGAACTGGGTATGGAACCTGTGGTTCAAGGACGTGAAGACAAGCTCACCGCACTCAATGAGCTGCTACAAAATATGTCAATCGAGCTCCATGAAATTGCCTTTATCGGCGATGACTTACCGGATCTCGCAGTGATCAATCGAGTCGGTCTAGGCATCACTGTCGCCAATGGCAACGCTGCCGTGGCAGCCAAGGCGAAGTGGCAGACCAGCCGCTGTGGTGGCAACGGTGCGGTTCGTGAAGCAGCCGAAATGATTCTCGCAGCACAGGGCAAGCTAGACAGCGCACTGGCGGCTTATCAATGATTCAGCAGGCTCTGCTGGCCGTTTTCCTAGCCTTTATGATCGGTGGGTTTGTGCTAATTTGGGACTCACCTCCAGAAGCATTCCTGCGTCAAAGCAACAGCCAGATGAATGAAAAACCTCAGGCCGACAGCTATATGACGACAGTTACCAGCCGTCGCTTTTCCGAACAGGGTAGTGAACAGTTTAGCCTTAGCTCACCGCGCATCGAATTTTTCCAGGGGGAGTCGACTGTTAAGGTGCAACAACCAAGATTTTTGCTCCAGGGCGATGCCACTCACCCTATAGCCCTAACCGCCGACAGCGGACTTCTTGATAGCGCCAGAGGCAGGCTCGACCTGCAGGATGATGTGCTAGGGAAGATGACCACCGCCGAGGGTGTGGCTACATTGACCACCGAGCGGTTAACCTATTTGGTAAACAGTAGTGTCGCCACTACCGACCAGCCATTTAAGCTACTCTCTGAGCAGGGCAAAGCCTCTGGCACAGGACTCAAAATTGATCTGGTCAACGAGACCTTTGCCATCCAATCCAAAGTCAGGGTAACCCATGATCCTCGCTAGACTATCTTTACTATTGCAGGCTTTACTGTCACAGGCCTCACTGCCACTGCGTTTTCTGTCGCAGCCTTACCTGTGCTTGCAAGCCACTCTGCTAGTCATGCTGGCTAGCGTCCTGGCTTCCCCATGCATTGCTCTCCCCGATGATCGTCAGCAGCCCATTGCCATTGAATCTGACTACGCCGAGCGCAACGAAAAAACCGGCCGCACCGTCTATCGAGGCAATGTGGTGGTCAGCCAGGGCAGCGTGCTGATCGAAGCTGATCAGATCACTCTGCACGTTGAAAACAATAAAATCAGTCGCATTGAATGCATCGGCAAACCGGCCAGTTATCAGCAAAAACCGGCACTTGAAAGTGCGACTATGATCGCCCGTGCCGACCATATCGACTACCTGCCCGCCACCAATAAGCTCATCCTAAAACACAATGCTATGCTGTCCCGGGATGGCACGATTATTAAGGGCGACTCAATTGACTACGACATCGACAGGCAAACCTGGAAAGCCAAGGGCGACAATCAGGGCCAACAGAAACGCATCCAATTAGTTATCCCAGCCTCTGCCCTGCAGAGCGATTCCACTGCACCGGAGACCAAGCCCTGATGGCTACTTTACAAGCGCGCAATCTGGCCAAGGCCTACGGCAAACGCCCGGTGGTGAAAGATGTTTCCATCAGCGTCAAACAGGGCGAAATTGTCGGCCTGTTGGGCCCCAATGGCGCAGGTAAGACCACCTGTTTTTATATGATTATTGGCCTTGTGGCTCAGGACAACGGATCGATCAACATAGACGGCGAAGATATAACAGCCCTGCCTATGCACGGTCGCGCCCGTCGCGGACTAGGCTACCTGCCCCAGGAACCCTCGGTATTTCGCAAGCTCAGCGTCGAAGACAATATACTGGCCATTTTGGAAACTCGCAAAGAGCTCAACCGCAAGCAGCGTATTCAGCGAGCTGACGAACTAATGCGTGAGTTTCATGTTTCCCACTTAGCCAAAAATCAGGGCATGAGCCTGTCTGGCGGAGAGCGACGACGTGTTGAAATCGCCAGGGCACTGGCAGCTGATCCACAGTTTATTCTGCTCGACGAGCCCTTTGCCGGGGTCGATCCTATCTCTGTTACTGATATCAAACAGATTATTCGCCATCTCCGAGACAGCGGTATTGGCGTGTTGATTACTGATCACAACGTCCGTGAAACTCTGGATATCTGCGAACATGCCTACATCATTGGCGAGGGCCATGTGATCGCCGAGGGAACAACCAGCGACATCCTCAACGACCCGCAGGTGCGCAAGACCTACCTTGGTGAAAACTTCACGCTGTAGAGCGAAAGGTTTTAAATAGCGGCTGCTGCCCAAAAGGCCTGTAGACAAATAAGCTTAGTGAAATACCTAAAAAGTGCTCGATTCGGTCCATCAAGCACCCAAATCAAGCTCTCCGGCAAATAGTCGATTGCCAGCAGTGTAGAATTGGCACTAAACTTGCAGACTTATATACAAGAATAATTTTCTCCTATGCGCCAAGGCCTCCAACTTAAGATCAGCCAACAACTGACGATGACTCCTCAGTTGCAGCAGGCTATCCGTCTTTTGCAGTTGTCGACGCTGGATTTGCGCCAGGAAATGATCGAGCAGCTCTACAGTAACCCATTGCTAGAAATGGATGAAGATATCCCTGAGCCCCCAGCTCCGGATGCGGACCGAACCACTAGCGAAAGCAATCAGGTCGCTGAAGCTGAGCGCAATAGCGAGCAAAATCCAGAGTACGAATGGAACGATGAAATACCCAAAGATGTCCCTGTAGATGCCAACTGGGACGATGTATACAGTCCACCGACCACAGCCTCTAGCGGTGGCGGCGAAGTCAATCTTGAGCAGGTCTATCAGGTTACTGAATCCTTTCAGGGACATCTAGAGTGGCAACTTAATCTCACACCCTTTTCTGATCGCGATAGAGAAATCGCCTCAGCGTTTATCGATTCCATCGACAGCTCTGGATTTATTTCTGCGGAGCTCAGTGATATTACTGCGCATATTCACTACGACGATATTGAAGACCAACTCCATGAAGATGAGTTGGTGGCCGTATTACATCGACTGCAACAATTTGATCCCCCTGGCGTATTTGCCCGCAGCATTAGTGAATGTCTAGGTATACAACTCAATCAACTCTCCCTAGAGACTGCACACCTGCAGTCGGCCAAACATTTGGTGGAGGGGTTTTTGCAGGACATCGCGTCGATGGACAGCGTCCGTCTAGGGAAAAAAACCGGACTGGAACCAGACGAACTGCAGGGAGCACTGCAACTGGTGCGCAGCTTAAATCCTCGTCCTGGCGAAGCACTGAGCAGCAACGACGTTGAATATATAGTCCCAGACGCCTATGTAGAAAAAATCAAAGGCCGCTGGAGGGTCAAACTCAATGACAGCAATATGCCGCGTCTGCGTATTAATGACTCCTATTCATCCTTAATTAAGCGCTCAGACAGCAGCGACCAGAATCAGTTTCTAAAAGATAACCTTGCCGAAGCGCGCTGGTTTTTACGCAGCATTGAAAGCCGCAATGAGACCTTGATGCGCGTGGCAATGACTATCGTCGAACTGCAGCGAGGCTTCCTAGATCATGGCCCAGTCGCCATGAAACCCATGGTATTGTCTGATATCGCCAGCAAGCTGGAGCTCCACGAGTCGACAATTTCTCGGGTCACCACGAGCAAATATCTGGCCACACCTCAGGGTATATTCGAACTTAAATATTTCTTTTCAAGTCATGTTAGTACTGCTGGCGGTGGGGAGTGTTCATCTACAGCAGTTTGCGCTATTCTTAAAGAACTGATCGGCGCAGAACTACCGGCGAAACCACTCAGCGATAGCAAACTGACTTCCCTGCTAGAACAACAAGGCATACAAGTCGCACGTAGAACAGTGGCAAAATACCGAGAGAGCCTGGGTATCCCATCCTCGAGTCAGCGCAAAAGATTTTAATCAAGTGAAAAAAGGAGTACTGAATGCAACTAACCATTAGCGGACATCACCTGGAAATCACCGACGCAATAAGAGAATACGTCAACACCAAATTTGCCAAACTCGAACGACACTATGAACAAATTACCAGCACTTCGGTTATCCTAACCGTCGAAAAATTATCTCAAAACGCAGAAGCGACAGTGCATGTCAGCGGAGCAGAATTATTTGCCAACGCACAGCATGAAGACCTCTACGCCGCGATTGATTCCCTGACTGACAAGCTCGATCGTCAGCTGATTAAATACAAAGAGAAGCACCGAGGCCGTTAAATCCGTCCATGAAAATCAAGAATATACTCACTCAACAATTGACCCAGTGCGGCATTCCTGGCGGCAGTAAAAAACGCGTACTGGAAAATCTTTCGACCTTTGTCACCGAGCAACTCGGTGGCGATGGAGAACAGGCTGAAAGTTTGTTTCACAACCTGGTCGCCCGTGAGCGTCTTGGCAGCACTGGCATTGGTGAAGGCGTCGCCATTCCCCATTGCCGTGTGGCCGGTTTTAATCGCATTTACGGCTGTCTGATTAAACTAGAGCAAGCCATAGACTTTGGCTCTCTGGATGATCAACCAGTAGATTTAATCTTTGCCCTAATTGTTCCAGAGGAACAAAACGAAGAGCATCTCGCCACCCTCGCAAGAGTTGCCGCGATTATGCAGGATGACAGCTCGCGCATGTCTCTGCGTCAATGCAGCAGCAGCGAAGAACTCTACGCCACAGCACTGCAACTAGAGCGCGTAGCTTAAACATGCGCCTAGTCATCATTAGTGGCCACTCTGGGTCCGGCAAAACCTCAGCATTGAATATTCTCGAGGATGTCGGCTTTACCTGTATTGATAATCTGCCTGCCACATTACTTGAGCATTTAATTGGTCAGCTCAACGAAAACAGTAACCATCAGGACTTAAAGGTCGCCGTAGGCATAGATGCGCGCAATCTAGTGGGCGATCTCAATAAAATTCCTGACATCCTAAAATCAATCGAGAGAGATGGCGTCGATGTCGATGTCATGTTCCTCTATGCGCACCGCTCAGACCTGCTGCGACGCTACAGCGAAACCCGTCGCCGCCATCCACTGAGCACCGATACTATTGGCCTCAAAGAAGCCATCGAGCTGGAAAAGGAAATACTCAGCCCAATTAGTGATATCGCCGACCGGTCAGTGGATACCTCGAACCTGACGCTGCATCAATTGCGCGACCTGATTAAAAACACCATCGTTCCAAAGCAGCCCCAGCATATGTCGATTCTGTTTGAGTCATTCGGTTTTAAAAACCGCGTGCCATCAGACTCGGATTTTGTTTTTGATGTGCGCTGCCTGCCCAACCCCTACTGGAAGGCTCAGCTAAAAAACAAAACTGGCCAAGATCCTGAGGTGATTGAATTCCTCGAGAGCCAAGTTGAGATCGCCTCCATGCTGGCGGATATTATTGGCTTTCTAACGCGCTGGATTCCTCAATTTCAGGGCAACAACCGCAGCTACCTTACTGTTTCAATAGGCTGTACTGGCGGACAACACAGATCTGTCTATCTGGCCAATAGATTGCACGAGCACTTCTCTGGCGTGCATCCATTTGTTCAGGTAACTCACAAAGAGCTCTCATCTTGATTCACTGCCAGCTCGATATCATCAATAAACTCGGCCTTCACGCCAGAGCTGCAACCAAACTGGCCAGTACCGCCGGGCGCTTTGGCTGCACTATTCGCACCGGTAAAAAAGAGCCATTAGTGGACGCCAAGAGCGTCATGTCACTGATGTTGATGGCCGCCAGCAAAGGAACCAGCCTGATCTTTGAATTCGATGGTGAAGATGAGCAGGAAGCACAGACTGCCATTAGCGAACTTCTCGCTGACTACTTTGGCGAAGGTGAGTAATCTGTCCCGCTCTTGATGCCTGTTTACACTGGCTTATCAGTTAAAACTACCGATATCTCGGTTAGCTGGTTAGAATACCAGCGCTGAAGTGACTCAGCCCAGCCAAGGGAGCTACGTATGAACAATAACGACAACAGTCTTTTGGCCAGGCTTGGCAACGCCATTGATAGCGGCACCCTGAATCAGGTGCGACATATACTCAACAATCTCTCGCCGCCAGATATTGCACACCAACTCGAAATCGCACCGCCACGCCTGCGCAATATTCTCTGGGAGATTGTTGATCCCGAGATATCCGGTGAAGTACTGCAGGAACTCTCTGACGATATTCAGCTCGAATTCCTCAACCAGATGGATGGCGCGGAAGTTGCCTCGATCACCGAAGGTCTCGACGTCGATGATATAGTCGATATTCTGCAGCAACTGCCTGACCGAGTTATTCCCGAAGTCCTCAAAGCCATGTCTGTGCAGGATAGGCTGAGAGTAGAGTCAGTACTTACTTACAGCGAAGATACTGCCGGTGGCCTGATGGACACCGAAGTTATCACTGTGCGCCCGGATATTACCGTAGACGTAGTGCTGCGCTATCTGCGCCGCTTTGAAGAACTTCCAGATATTACCGACAACCTGTTTGTGGTCAGTCGCAATGACACCTTTTTGGGCACATTGCCCCTAAGCAAGATGCTCACCTCAAGCCCTAACACCTCAGTTCGTGAAGTGATGAACACCGAAGTTGAGGCGATTCATGTGAATCTCACCGACTCCGATGTGGACAGCTATTTCAGCGCCAAGATCTGGTTTCAGCCCCGGTTGTCGACGATCAACACCGCCTAGTTGGACGAATCACCATTGATGATGTGGTTGACGTCATTGTTGAAGATGCAGATCACAGTCTCTTGGCCATGGCAGGTCTCAGCGACACTGAGGACA
>CAJQJT010000161.1 GCA_905478725.1 uncultured Pseudomonadales bacterium | reverse complement strand
TTTCCATCAGTCGCTGTTCCTGCTGAGCCTTGGTGTCTTTAGTTACTGGCAGGTGGATAAAGGGAATACCTTCACGTTCAACCATGGCGCGCAGGTCAACATGGTTGGAGACCACGGCGGTGATCTCCATGTTGAACTCCCCTTTGCGGCGACGATATAAAATATCGTCCAGACAGTGGTCGTATTTGGACACCATGATCAGAGTCTTGAGCGGCACCTTGGGATCGTTGATATTCCAATCCATCTGGAAGCGTTCTGAGACGTCAGCGAAAGAGCCTCTAATCTCTTCAATAGAGGGCGAGCCGTCTTGCGGACGAAAAACTGCGCGCATAAAAAATTTGTCAGTAGAGTCGTCGTCAAACTGTTCCAGGGCGCAGATATAGCAATCGCGCTCGGCCAGAAAGCTGGTGACGGCGGCAACTACACCAGTGCCTGCACGACAGGTTCCGGTGAAAATATAGTTGTTAGGCTCTTGTGGCATGGTGGTCATGGTATGGGTCCGCTAATAAAGTTGCTGTCAGATAAAGGTTATACGTCGAGCAATTAAACTGGCTCTGCGGGTCTCTCACAAAGCGCATGAATAATGCCGCGAAGTCTGTAGAATGGTCAATTAATCCGGGAGGAAATTAGCAAGTCTACTGTTGATAGATAGATGCGCTAATTATCTTTGTTGCCTGACTGTTTCCAGACAATACAATACCTAAAAAATGCTGAAAAAACATACTTTTAAAATGTCTACATCTTCGGTTATTAAGGCGCTGTTACTCTGCGCAGTGATTGCCCTGTCTGGCTGCAGCACCTACAAACCGACCAAGACCACTGATATCTGTAATATTTTCCGTGGCGAGACCGATTGGTACAAAGCTGCGCGCAAGGCCCACAAACGCTGGGGGACACCCATTCCCCTGATGATGGCGATTATCAATCAGGAATCTAGCTTCCGGCACAATGTTCGCCCCGACCGACCTACGTTTTTCTTTATCCCACTGCCTCGCAGATCTTCCGCCTACGGTTACGCTCAGGCTCAGGACCCGGCTTGGAACGACTATCGTCGCGACACCGGACACTGGAGTCACGACCGGGATAAGTTTGGCGATGCGATTAACTTTGTTGGCTGGTACACGGATAAGAGCCACAAAAATCTTGGCCTATCCAAGTGGGATGCTCCCAATCAATACCTTGCCTATCACGAGGGTTGGGGTGGATTTAAACGCGGCACCTACAAAAAGAAAAAGTTTTTGAGTGGCGTTGCGGCCAAGGTAAAGAAACAAACTGCGACCTATGGTGCTCAATTAAAGAAATGTCAGCCAGGGCTGGATAAAGCCGTAAAAGGCTGGTGGTCTTTTTAATCTAGACTGATTTAGTCTAGAGATGATGGGACTCAATTGCCTCTGAGTCGCATAGTTTTTGTAGCACCCTTAAGTTGCAATAGCGACGTCCTATTTATAACAACTAAAAAAGATCGCTTATGAATCACTTCGACATGATTATTATTGGCGCCGGCCTCTCTGGCATTGGCGCAGCCTGCCACTTGCAGTCCAAACACCCGAATAAAAGTTACAAAATTATCGAGAGCCGCGAGCGTATGGGTGGCACCTGGGATCTATTTCGCTATCCGGGGGTGCGTTCAGATTCTGACATGCACACTCTTGGCTATAGCTTTAAACCCTGGTTAAGTGCCAAGGCTATTGCCGACGGTCCAGCTATTCGCGACTACATCAAAGAGAGTGCTGCGGAATTTGGTGTCGACCAACACATTCAATATGAGCGCAAAGTTGTGGCTGCCGCCTGGGATAGTGCAACGGCAAAGTGGACGCTTACCCTGGAGAATACCGGTGACCTTGACGGGTCAACTGATGAGCCAGAAACCCTGACCTGCAACTTTATTTACAGCTGTACCGGTTACTATCGCTATGATCAGGGCTTCACTCCAGACTTTGCCGATGCGGATCAGTTTAAAGGCCAGATTGTGCACCCTCAGCTGTGGCCGGAAGATCTCGATTACAGCGGCAAGCGCGTCATCGTTATCGGCAGTGGCGCCACCGCCATTACCCTAGTGCCCTCATTGGCCAAGACCGCCAGTCATGTGACCATGCTGCAGCGCTCACCCACCTATGTGTTGTCGCGTCCTGATGAAGATGCTGTGAGTCAAAAATTGCGTCGTTGGTTTCCTGAACAGTTTGCCTATGATTTGACCCGCTGGAAAAATGTTACCGCTCAGGCACTGCTATTTCAGCTCAGTCGACGCTACCCCAACTATGTCAAAAAACTTATTCGCAAAGTGGTTCATGGCTGGATGGGCGATGACTTTGATATAGACACGCATTTTAATCCCAGCTACAAGCCTTGGGATCAACGACTCTGCCTGGTGCCCAATGGCGATCTATTTCGGTCCCTGCGCAAAGGCACGTCGAGCATAGTCACGAACCATATTGAACGCTTCACCGAAAACGGCATCCAGCTCAAATCTGGCGAGACCTTAGAGGCGGACATTATTGTCACCGCCACCGGCCTTGAGCTACTTCTGCTCGGCGGTCTTAAACTTGAAGTGGACGGTGTTGAGAAGAAAGTGTCAGACAGTCTGACCTACAAGGGCATGATGTTTAGTGGTATCCCTAATTTTGCCTTGGCGGCGGGTTACACCAATGCCTCCTGGACACTCAAATGCGATCTCACTAGCAACTATGTCTGTCGACTGATCAGTTATATGGACAAGCATCAATATCAATACTGTGTTGCCAACAACGATCCCAGTGTTAAGCGACTGCAGTTTTTAGATCTCGCATCTGGCTATGTGGATCGCGCCATGGATCAGTTCCCCAAACAGGGTGATAAGAGTCCCTGGAAACTGCACCAAAATTATCTGTTGGATATTATGAATCTAAGACTGGGTTCGGTGCGGGATAAGGCTATGAGTTTTTATAAGGCTGAATAGTATTTTCGGTGCTAAAACGAAAAAAATAATCAATAAAAATAATCAATAAAAATAATCAATAAAAAAGTAATAAAAGAATAAAAAACGGCAGAAACAATATGGATAGTTTTCTCTACAGCGCAGTATCCGATGTCCTTGTGGGTCCAGA